>JBKPRX010000148.1:0-19236 GCA_046734795.1 Actinomycetota bacterium | reverse complement strand
GCGATCAGGAACACGAGCGAGATCACCTTCGCGACAGTCAACACGCGTTTGCCGGTCTTTCCGGCCCAGATGACGTCGTTCACTCCGGGGAGCTGCGAGCGCTGGAGATCCTGGTACAGCTTCGGCGCGTCGTCACCGTGGGCGGGCGTGACGACGAGCTTGTCCGGGAGCGGGTTCGTCGGCAGCGTGCCGCGCCGGTAGAGATCCGGATAGAGCTTCGACTGCTGCTTGAACGCCTCGTCTTTGCTGACGAAGCGCACCGTCTTGACGAGGTCCGTCTTCGCCTGAACGAGCTGAATCGTCCGTTGCTCGTCGGCGCGGGCAGCGTCGCTCGTGAAGAAGACGTTCACCTGCAGCTCGCGCTTGATGTGGTGTCCCCACGAGAGCACCCACGTTCCGAGGGCGATGAAGACACCGAGCAGAAGCATCCCGATCAGCACCGTCATCACCGCGGCAAACGTCGTCGACAGGTTCGCCATGATCGACGACCAGGCCTCCGACAGAACGAGCCGGAAGCGGCTCACTCCGCATACCCCCCGCGCCGTTCGTCGCGCGCAAGCTTGCCTTGGTCGAGCGCGATCACGCGCTTGCGCATCTTGTCGACCATCTCGCGGTCGTGCGTCACCATCAGGATCGTCGTGCCGGCGCGGTTGATGCGATAGAGGAGCTGCATGATTCCGACCGACGTGTCGGGATCGAGATTCCCGGTCGGCTCGTCGCAGACGAGTAGCGGCGGGTGGTTGACGATGGCGCGCGCGACCGAGACGCGCTGCTGCTCACCGCCGGAGAGCTCGTCGGGATACGAGTTCATCTTGTGCGAGAGTCCGACGACGCTCAGGACCTCTGGCACCTTGCGACGAATCCCGCTTCGGCTCTCGCCTTGCACCTTGAGCGCGTAGGCGACGTTCTCGGCGGCGGTGCGGCTCGGAAGCAGCTTGTAGTCCTGGAAGACGCAGCCGATGTTGCGTCGAAGGAGCGGCACCTTCGAGGCCTTGAGCCGCGTGAGGTCGCGTCCGCCGACGAAGATCCGCCCCGCGGTCGCCTCGAGCTCCTTCAAGAGGAGTCGAATCAGCGTCGACTTACCGGATCCGGATGCGCCGACGATGAAGACGAACTCTCCTTTGTCGATCACGAACGAGACGTCGCTGAGCGCGGTGACATCCGGCTCGTACACCTTCGTGACCGTGTCGAACACGATCATCGCCCCAGGGCCGGCGACCGGAGCCGCCCCGTCGCCGTTCACGGGTGCAACGACCGCCTGTGTGTCTGTCTCTGTCTGGAGCTCCGTCACGATTCCACCGAGCTGGGCTGCCGCGGGCGCGCATAGCCAAGGCGCCGCCCGCAATCGACGGGCCGCAGTCTACCGGAGCTAGACGACGGTTCCTGCGGCTTTTGCAAGGAGATATGCCCGGACGAAGCCGTCGAGATCTCCGTCCAGGACCCCCTGGGCGTTGCCCACTTCGTGGTCGGTGCGGTGGTCTTTGACAAGTTGGTACGGCTGCAGGAAGTAGCTGCGGATCTGGCTGCCGAAGTCGGTGCTCTTGATCGCACCTCGCTCTTTCGCGAGCTCCGCCTCGCGTTCCTCCTCTGCTCTTTCGGCTAGGCGCGAACGGAGGATCTTCAGGGCGGTTTGCTTGTTGGCCGACTGCGATCGCTCGTTCTGCACGGACACGACGATGTTCGTCGGCAGGTGGGTGATCCGGACCGCTGAGTCGGTCTTGTTCACGTGCTGCCCTCCAGCACCCGATGCGCGATACGTGTCGATGCGCAGGTCGTCGTCGCGAATCTCGAGCTCGTCGTCGTCACCGGCAAGGAGCGGAGCGACGATCACCTGCGCGAAGCTCGTGTGTCGTCGATGCGCCTGGTCGAACGGCGAAAGGCGGACGAGCCGATGCACACCGCGTTCCGCTTTGAGGATGCCGTATGCGTTGTCGCCTTTCACGATGAACGTCGCGGACTTCAGGCCGTACTCCTCACCCGGGCTCGCTTCGAGCAACTCCGTCTCGAAGCTGCGATCCGACGCCCAACGGAGGTACATGCGAAGCAGCATCTCGGCCCAGTCCTGCGCATCGGTGCCGCCGGTGCCCGCGTGGATCGTGACGACAGCGTCGCCCGCGTCGTAGTCGCCGCTGAAGAGCGCATCTTCCTGCACGCGTTGGAGCTCTTGCCGAAGCGGCGCCAGCTGCGTCGCGATCTCGCTCTCCATGTCACCGTCGAGTGCGAGGAGGTCGCGCGCATCTTCGTATTCCTGCACGAGCCGCCGGTAACGCTCGAGGCGCCGTGTCAGCCGCGCGTGCTCGGCCGACAGTGCGGCCGCGCGTTGCTGATCGTCCCAGAAGCCTGGAGAGGAAAGCTCGTCGTCGAGCTCGGCGAGTCGCCGGCTTACCGCGTCGGGGTCAAAGGTAATCACGGACCCAGTCAAGCTGGGCCCTCATTTCCTCGAGCTGCTCGGAGAGCGGCTTCGCTTCCTGTGCGTCAGCCATTGCGAGAGATGGTAGCCCGGGCGAAAGGACAGCCTCGGTTGACGATCCGCCCGGAATGCATGTTGATCGTCAGCCGACGACGCGCGGGACGCGCGCCGCAACACGCAAGAAGCCGCCCGCGGAAAGCGTCAGCGTTCGCACGCGGCGAGCTAGGCGCCGTGGCACTTCTTGAACTTCTTGCCGCTGCCGCACCAGCACGGGTCGTTTCGGCCGATCTTCTCGTTCGGACCGGCGACGACCGTCTGCGTTCCACCGGTCGACGAGCTCGCAACCGCTTCGCCGCCGGCCGCGGCGATCGCGCCGGCGCCGGCGACCGTCTCGTGCTCGTATTGGAGACGACCGTTGCCTGCGCCGTCGGACGCTCGCGCTTGCTCGAGCTCAGCGGCGGACTCGGGCGCGAGCTCGGCGTGGAACAGGTGCAGTACGACCTCTTGGCGGATCGCGCTCCCGAGCTCCTCGAACATTGCCTCGCCTTCAGCCGTGTACTCGACGAGCGGATCTTTCTGCGCCATCGAGCGGAGGTGCACGCCTTCGCGGAGGTAGTCCATGTTCTCGAGGTGCTCGCGCCAGCGCTGGTCGACGACCTGGAGGACGATGTAGCGCTCGAGCTCGCGCATGAGCTCTGAGCCCATCTCCTCTTCTTTTCCTTGATAGGTGTCGCGTGCGTCCGCGGTGAACTCTTCGAGGAGCGACTCGCGCGAGCTGAGGTCGATGCCGTCCTCGCGCAACTCGTTGACGGTGACGTCGGTTCCGTACAGCGCCTCCATCGCCTTCGTCAACCCCTCGAGATCCCAGTCACCCGCGTATTCGTCTTGCGTGAAGGCGTTGACGGCATTCTCGACGACCTCGTCGATCCAGAGCCGGACCTGCTCCGACATGTCTTCGCCCTCGAGCACTTGGCGGCGCTGCTCGTAGATGCGCGTTCGGTGCCGGTTCATCACGTCGTCGTACTTGAGGACGTTCTTACGCGCGACGAAGTTCTGCTCTTCAACCTTCTTCTGCGCGTTCTCGATCTGCTTCGAGAGGATCGACGCCTCCATGGGCTGGTCCTCGGGGATCTTGAAGCGCTCCATGATCCGCTTGATGCGCTCGCCAGCGAAGAGCCGAACGAGGTCGTCGTCGCCGGAGAGATAGAAACGCGATTCGCCGGGATCGCCCTGACGGCCTGAACGGCCGCGAAGCTGGTTGTCGATGCGCCGCGCCTCGTGACGTTCGGTGCCGAGGACGTAGAGGCCGCCGACCTCGCGCACGCCGTCGCCGAGCTTGATGTCGACACCGCGGCCGGCCATGTTCGTCGCGATCGTGACCGCGCCGCGCTGGCCCGCGTCCTTGATGATCTCGGCCTCCCGCGCGTGCTCCTTCGCGTTCAAGACGTTGTGCGGGATCCCGCGCCGGGTGAGGAGCTCCGAAAGGTACTCCGAGGTCTCGACCGCGATCGTGCCGACGAGAATGGGCTGACCCTTCTCGTGTCGTTCCTCGATGTCGCGGATGACTGCTTCGAACTTGCCGTTCTTCGTCTTGAAGATGTAGTCGTTCTTGTCGTCGCGCGCGACGGCCACATTCGTCGGGATCTCGACGACGTGCAAGCCGTAGATCTCGACGAACTCCTTCTCCTCGGTCTTCGCAGTGCCGGTCATCCCGCCGAGCTTCTCGTAGAGGCGGAAGTAGTTCTGCAGCGTGATGGTCGCGAGGGTGACGTGCTCCTCTTGGATCTTCACGCCTTCCTTCGCCTCGATCGCTTGGTGCAGCCCTTCGCTCCAGCGCCGGCCTTCCATGATCCGGCCTGTGAACTCGTCGACGATCTTCACCTCGCCGTCCTGGATCACGTAGTCGACGTCGCGCTGGAAGAGCGACTGCGCCTTCAGCGCCTGGACGAGATGGTTGACGAGCTGTGAGTTCCGCGGGTCGTAGAGGTTCTCGATCCGAAGCGCACGCTCGATCTTCTCGACGCCGTGCTGCGTCGGCGCGACCGTCTTGTGCTTCTCGTCGTACTCGTAGTCGTAGCCTTCTTCCTCGGCGTGGCCCTTCGGGTCGCTCGGCTTCGACGCCCAGCCGTCGAGTTGTTTTGCAACCCGCGCGAAGTCGTAGTAGATCGCCGCGGCCGTCTCCGGCTGGCCGGAGATGATGAGCGGTGTGCGCGCCTCGTCGACTAGGATCGAGTCCACCTCGTCGACGATCGCGTAGGCGTGCCCGCGCTGGACGCAGTTTTCGAGCGAGACGGCCATGTTGTCGCGCAGGTAGTCGAAGCCGAACTCGGAGTTCGTCCCGTGCGTGATGTCGGCCTCGTACGCGAGCTTCCGCTGCGCGAACGGCATCATGTTCTCGATGGCGCCGACCGTCATCCCGAGCTTCTCGTAGACCGGCCGGTTCCACTCCGCGTCACGTTGCGCGAGGTAGTCGTTGACGGTGACGAGGTGGACGCCGGTGCCCGGAAGGGCGTTCAGGTAGAGCGCCAGGCTCGCGACGAAGGTTTTACCCTCGCCGGTCTTCATCTCGGCGATGTCGCCCTCGTGGAGGACGATTCCACCCATCAGCTGCACGTCGAAGATGCGCTGGTCGGATTCGCGCTTGCGCGCTTCGCGAACTGCCGCGAACGCTTCGAACAAGAGCTCCTCGAGCGCCTCGCCGTTTGCGAGCCGCTGCCGGAACTCGGCTGTTTTCGCCCCGAGCTCCAGGTCCGAGAGGCGCTCGAACTCGGGCTCGAGCGAGGTGATGTACGCAGCTTGCTCGGCGAGCCGCTTGACGCGTCGGCCCTCCCCGAGGCGGAGAACTTTCTCGAAGCTGCCGAGCTGCTGGGCCATGAGCCTAGGGTACCGGCTCGGTCCCGCGGGCTAGAGCGGCGTTACGCGCGCCTGCCAGAGGTCGTCATCGAGGCGCTCGGCGTGCACGACGTAGTTCGGGCCGGCGGCCTCGCCGAGCCGCTCCAGCTCCTGGAAACGCTCGCGAGTCGGCTCGTGGTCGACGGTCGCCGTCCGCTCGTCGGCGTGCATTGCGATGTCGACGATGCTCCCTTCGGCTTCCATCCGGACGACGGCTACCGGGATGGCCGCGAGCGACCAAAGAATGTCCGTGTGGCGCACGCCACGCGCGCGGTACGGCGGGTCGAGCCGACTTTCGACGGCATCGGCAAGCGGAGAGAGATCGCCGTCGCCCTCTTGCTCGAGGACGACGAGGTCTCCGTCCGCAAGCGCGACGAACTCGACCGCCTCGCCCTCGAGGCCGGGCGCCTCGACGACGGTGAGCGAGTCGAACTCGCGCGGCCGAGGGATCCCGATCGAAGCGTCGTGGACTGCGTGCGGGAGCGGCGCCGGAACTTCGTCGTCGTCAGAGCCGTCGTCCGCGGCGAGACCCGCCTCGCGCATGAGCTTCTCGTGGAGCGTCTCGCGTCGTCGGCGAAACAGGCCCACGTACTACTCGAGCGGAGCGACCGTCAGCTCGCGCTTATCCGGACCACGACGCCCGCGCCGCTTCTCGCGCTCCTCTTTGATCTGCCGAAGGAGCTTCTCGGTGAGCTCGTCGATCGACGCCTTCATGTCACGCGACGCCTCACGTGCGCGCAACGTGTGGCCTTTGAGCCAAACCGTCGCTTCGGCGACTTGGTTCTCGGCGATCGACGGGTTCTTCTCGACGGAGAGCTCGACTTCGATCTTCGTCAGCTCGTGTAGCTGTTTGTCGAGCTTCGAGAGCTTGCGCTCGGCGTAGGTACGGATCGCATCGCTGAGATCGAGATTCCTCGCCTTGAGCTGGAGTTGCACGCCCTGAAATCTAACGAACCTCAGCCGTGTCGAATGGCGCGCGCCAACGTGACAACGTGGATTTCGGCGGCGCCCACCGCCCGCAGCGCGGATGCCGCCGCGGCGGCGGTCGCTCCGCTTGTATAGACGTCATCGACGAGCGCCACGCGGCGTGGCGCGTCGGCGACGGCGCCAAACGCGCGTGCGACGTTCCGGCGCCGCTCTTCGCGCGAAAGGCCGCGCTGGCGCTCGGTCCGGCGGGTCCTGCGCAGCATCGCGATGACCGGCAGATCCCAACACTCACCGAGCGCGCGAGCGAGCCGCTCCGGCGGATGATGTCCACGTGCGAGGCTCCGGTCGTCGTCGGCCGGGACGAACGTGAGTGCGGCGACGTCGGGTCGCGGCAGCGCCTCGGCGACGATCCCCGCGGCAAGCTTCGCGAGGCGCCTCAGTCCGCGCTCCTTCCAGGCCGCGACCATCGTTCGCGCCGCAACGTCGTAGGCAAGCGCGGCGCGGGCCGATGCGAACGCGATTCGACGGCCGGCGCACTCGCGACAGCGCTCGACGGGCCATGCTGTTGGTGCGCCGCAGCGCGCGCAGAGCGGCGGCTTCAAATGCACGAGCCGACTCAGGCATTCGCCGCATACCTGCGCTCCTCCCGCACCGCAGAGAATGCAGCGCCGTGGCAAGAGCACGTCGAGCATCGTGTTTGGACGGTACGAGAAACCGTGCGCCGGATTCGCGCCGTTTTCGCGCTGAATTCAGTCGAGCGCGTATTCCTCGCGCTGAGGCAAACCGGCGCGTGCACGCAGGCGGTTGTCCGCAGCGAGGAGCTGCGTGTGATCGCCGATGTCGCGCCAGTCTCCGCTGAACGGGTACGCGTAGACAGGCTCACGCCGGTGGAGCCAGACGAAGAACGGGCCCGACGGATCCGGCGGATTGCCTTCGTCCAAGTAACGACCGACGAGCGGCACGTGCTCACGATGGACGATGTACGTCGCTATCGCGACCAGCGTCGAGGGCGGATCATCGGGCTTCTCGACGAGGTCGATCACACGATCGTCGCGATCGACGGCGACGACGCCGTACTTGCGCGCGAGCTCAAGCGAGCCGACATCGTGCACCGCGAGCGCGCTTGCGGTTCCCTTAGCGCGCCAGAAAGCGACGTAGTCAACGAGGCTGAACTCGAACAGGTTGTCGCCTGCGATCACGAGGACGTCGTCATCGAGCGCTGCGCCCTCGAGTACGAACTGGATGTCGCCGATCGCGCCCAGGCGGTCGTCCTCGCTCGCCGTGCCGTCGTCGTGGATCGTGATCGGAACACGGCGCCCGGCGGCGTCGGCCCAAGCTCCAAACGAAGCTGCGAACTTCGAATTCGTGACGACGTGCACGGCGTCGACCTCGTCGACCTCTTCGACGCGGTCGAGGATCCAGTCGAGCATCGGCCGCCCGCCGACCCGCAGAAGCGGCTTCGCAATCGTCTGCGTCAGCGGGTACAGACGCGTCGCGTAGCCCGCGGCGAGGATGAGCGCCTTCACGGCGAGCTCGCTTCGTTCGTGGTCGAGGTCCCTTGGCCGCGCTTCGGCTCCGGCGGCTGGACCGTCCCTAGCCCCCACCCGCCCACGGGGAGAGAAACTGTATCGCCCGAAGACGCGCCAATCCTGCGCGCCTTCGGGCCGAAACCGTGACTATCGTCGCTCGTCGCGATCAGACTAGGTGCCCTCGTCCCACGACGCGAGATACCGCTCCTGTTCGTCGGTGAGGCGGTCGATCTCGACGCCCATCGTCTCGAGCTTCAGCCGCGCGATCTCGGCGTCGATATCCGCGGGCACCGGATAGACCTTTCGCTCGAGCTGTGCCGCGTTCTGAACCGCGTATTCGGCCGACAGCGCTTGGTTCGCGAAGCTCATGTCCATGACCGACGCTGGATGCCCTTCTGCGGCAGAGAGGTTCAGCAGACGCCCCTCGGCGAGGAGGAAGATCGTGCGGTCGCCGTCGAGCTGGTACGAGTCGACGAACCGCCGCGCCTCGCCCTTCGTGCTCGCGAGCTTCTGCAGCGCCGGGATGTCGATCTCGACGTTGAAGTGGCCCGTGTTCGCGACGATGGCGCCGTCCTTCATCCGCGCGAAATGCTCCTCTCGGATCACGTGCTTGTCGCCGGTCGCCGTGATGAAGATGTCGCCCTCGGCGGCCGCCTGCTCCATCGTCATGACCTCGAACCCGTCCATGACTGCCTCGAGGGCACGCAATGGATTCACTTCCGTGACGATCACGTGCGCGCCGAGACCCTTCGCGCGCATCGCCACGCCCTTGCCGCACCAGCCGTAGCCGGAGATCACGAGCCTGCGCCCCGCGATCAACACGTTCGTCGCGCGCAGAAGCCCGTCGATCGTCGACTGGCCCGTGCCGTATCGGTTGTCGAACATGTGCTTCGTGAACGCCTCGTTGACGGCGATGATCGGGAACCCGAGCTTGCCCTCGGCTTCGAGGGCCTTCAGCCGGATGACGCCCGTCGTCGTCTCCTCGGTGCCCGCGATGATGTCGCCGAGCTGCTCGCGTCGCGCCGAGTGAAGGACGCCGATCACGTCGGCGCCGTCGTCCATCGTCAGGTGCGGCTTGTGATCGACCGCAGCCTCGATGTGCGCGTAGTACGTGTCGTTGTCCTCGCCCTTGATCGCATACGCAGAGATGTCGTACTCGTCGACGAGCGCGGCCGCGACGTCGTCCTGGGTCGAGAGCGGATTCGATGCGCAGAGGACGACGTCTGCGCCGCCCGCCTTCAGGGTGCGTGCGAGGTTCGCCGTCTCGGTCGTGACGTGCAAGCACGCGGAGATCCGATAGCCGGCGAGCGGCTGCTCACGCTCGAACCGTTCGCGGATCGCCGCAAGCACCGGCATCTGCCGGTCGGCCCACTCGATTCGCTGCTTTCCCTCACTCGAGAGAGCAAGGTCTTTCACGTCGTGTCGCTTCGTCGTTGCCATCGAGTCCTTCCCAGTCGAGGTCAGGCGGCGAGGAGCCGCTCTTGCTTTCGCTGTTCCCAATCCACCCAGGCGAGGTCGTCTGCGCCGGCGAGCCAGCCGTCGACGGCGCGCCGAAGCTCGGCGTCTCTTCTCAAGCGCGCCGCGAACGCCAGCTCCGTCAGCTCGACGCGGAAGCGCCGCCGCAGCTCGCGAAGCGACCGGAGCTGGTTCAGCTCGCGGAGCCCGTAGACGCGGTAGCCGCCGGAAGTTCGCCGTGGCTCGACGAGCCCGGCGCTCTCGAGGTAGCGGAGCATTCGAGGCGACCAGCCGGTGCTCTTCGCTGCCTCGCCCACGGTGACGCTCGCCATGGCCGAGACCCTACCACAATCGTGTCAAGGTTGGTTACGGGTCGCTCGTGCCGGCGCGGCCGTATTCGTCCTCGAGCCTCACCACGTCGTCGAGATGCGGGGTCGAGACCTCCAAGATCGTCGTGTCCTCGAGCGCGGTGACGCGATGCTGCGTGCCCGGCTGGAAGCGGAAACAGGTGCCCGGAGCGATCACCTCGGTGTTGAGGACCGCGTCGCCCGCTTCCCCGAGCTCGAGCTCGGCGCGCCCCGATTGGACGTACCAGCTCTCGTCCTTCACGTTGTGGAACTGGAGGCTCAGCGAATGGCCGGCGCGAACAAACAGGATCTTCCCGACGTAGAGGTCGGTTTCTGCCCAGATGAGTTCCCAACCCCACGGCTTCTCGACTCGCCGCGCGACGGTGCGCCAGCGGTCGAGGCCCTCGAGGTTCGGCGAGTCGATGCTCACCGGCCGAGTGTAGTTCGGACGGGCTAGACAGCCAGCCAATCGGAGTGCGCTTCGAGGTACTCGCGCGCCGTTCGCAGCTCTTTCGGCGTGTTCACCGTCAGCCATGCGCCCTCGTGGCGGAAGGCGCGAAGCCGACCCTCGGCCGCGAGCTCCGGGAACGTCGTCGACTCGTGGTCACCTCGCTCGGGGAAGCGCTCGATCGCGCGATCGGAGAGGACGTAGATGCCGCAGTTCACCCAGTACGGGATCGGCCCCCCCTCGCTGAAGCCCGTGACGAGGTCGTCGTCTGTGAGCTCGACGATGCCGAACGGCGAGCGCGGGCGCGCGACGGCGACCGTCGCGTCGGCGCCGGTGCTCGTGTGTCGCGCGAGCAGCGCGGCGAAGTCGACGTCCACGAGCTCGTCGCCGTTCAGCGCGAACACGTCGCCCGACTCGTGCCGCGACCGCGCCGCGAACTTGATCCCACCGCCACGCCCGAGACGCTCTGGCTCCTCGGCGCATACGACCTCGATCCCGAGCTCGGAGAGCTCGTCGACGAACGTCTCGCCCTGCCCGAGCACGCACGAGATGATGACGCGGTCGACGCCCGCGGCTGCGAGTCGGCGGATCTGGTAGGCGACGAGCGGCCGGCCGCCGACCTCGACGAGGGACTTCGGCTTGCCTCCGCTCGCGTCGCCTAAGCGCTCGGCCTTGCCGCCGGCGAGGACGATCGCTTCCATCGCGCTACGCGGGCTCTCGGGCCGGCGGCTCCGACGTCTCTGCGAGCCCCTCGAACGGCGAGCTCGCGCGGCCGATCCCTTCGTAGGCGAAGCCGGTAGCGCGAACGAGTGCCGGGTCGAGCAAGTTCCGTCCGTCCACGATCACCGGTCGAGCCATCGCCTCGCGCACGGCCTCCGTCGGCAGCTCCGTTCGCAGCTGTGGCCACTCGGTCACGACGACAGCCGCGTCGGCGCCGGCGACTGCTTCGACCACCTCGTCGAACACCGTCGCGCCGGGGATCGTGGAGCCGTCCGCATGCGGATCCCAAACGCGCACGTCGGCACCCTCGGCGATCAGCCGGGCTGCGATGACGCGGCTCGGCGCCTCGCGCGTGTCGTCGGTATTCGGCTTGAACGCCACACCGAGTAGCGCGACCGTCGTGCCGCGCAGCTTGCCGAGGTGCTTCTGCAGCTTCGCGATCACGCGTCGCGGCTGCAGCTCGTTCACCTCGATCACCGCGTTGACGAGATGGAAGTGATAGCCGCTGTTTCCGGCGAGGAGCTTGAGGAACGAGACGTCCTTCGGAAAGCACGAGCCGCCGTAGCCGATGCCCGCGCGCAGGAAGTGCGGACCGAGTCGGTGGTCGAGCCCAACCGCCTTCGCGACCGACTCCACATCCGCGCCGACGAGCTCACAGACGTTGGCGATCTCGTTGATAAAGCTGATGCGTGTCGCGAGAAACGCGTTCGCTGCGAGCTTCACCATCTCCGCCGAGGCGACATCCATGTGTACGACGGGCGCATCGAGGGTCGCGTGCAGCTCTTCGACGCGAGCGCCGTCCTCCGGGGCGAGCGAGCCGATCACGATCCGGTCGGGATGCATGAAGTCGTGCAGCGCGGTGCCTTCCGCAAGGAACTCCGGGTTCGACACGTAGCCCACGTTCGCAAGGCCGCGCGCATCGAGCGCAGCACGGACCTTCTCGCCGGTGCCGACGGGAACCGTGCTCTTCATGACGAGCGTCGCGTCACTGCCGACGTGCGCCAGCTCGTCGACGACCGTCCACACGGCTGAGAGATCTGCGTCGCCGCTGTGTGTCGGCGGCGTGCCGACTGCGACGTAGAGGAACTCTGCGCCGTCAATCGTGTCGCGCACGTTCGTCGTGAACGCGAGGCGGTCGGCGTTACGCGCCATGACGTCCTCGAGACCGGGTTCGAAGATCGGCACGACGCCGGCGCGGAGCTCTTCGATTCGCTCCGGAACCACGTCGCGGAGGACGACGTCGTGCCCGAGCTCGGCGAAGCAGGCCCCGGTGACGAGCCCTACGTAACCAGCGCCGAAGATGCCGATTCGCGCCATGGGCTTAGGTTAGTGACCAACCGGCCGAAGTCCACGTGCGATCGCGATCATCGTCTCGTTCGAGAGCTCGTCGCGCAGCGTGTTGACGACCCAGTAGCCCGCCTTCGGCGTGCGTAGGACGACCATGTGCAGATGCGAGCCGTTGTAGTAGTAGTCGTAGCGGCGACCGCGGAACACCTTGCTCACCGTCGGATGCTCGAGGACGGGCGCGTCGTCCCAATCGGTCTGCTCGATGCCCCAGTAGACGTTGCCGGGCCCGGTGACGAAGGTCAGTCGGAGAGCGACGTGCTTCGGCGCGGGCTTGTAGAGGCGGACCGAGGACAGCAGCGCGAGACGCGAGCTGCGCTCGATCACCGTCGGCACCATCAGGCGAAACCGGCGGATCTGCCGCTGCGCGTCGCGGACCTGCGACGACGACACCCACGGCGCCTTCGTCACCGCGGGGGGCTCGTGCTTCGGCGTCGTGTCGGTCGGCGGCGGCGCGGCTCGGAGCTCGCCGTCGAAGGTCGTCCCGAGCACGACGATCGCGAGCGGGTTCCCGGACGCAGCCTCGTACGGGGCGATATCGCGGGGGATCGGGCCGACAACCGACTGCGGGAACAGCTTCTGAAGCTGCTTCGCGGCTGAGCGCGCCTTCGGCTGCCGCGGATCGAAATACACCTGCGTCTGGTAGTACCGCTGGCTCGGTGCGTTCTGGGCTCGCCCATCGGCAGGCGAGACGGTGCGGTAGCCGAGACGCGCGAGGCCGTACGAGGTGTTCGCCGCGAACCCGTCGATCGTCGTCCCGTTCAGCACGAGCACGGAGACCTGACTCGGCTTGAGCGGCGGCCCCTTCAGCTTCGCCTTCCGACCGAATGCGGCCGCCTGCGCCTTCTTCGCGGCGTCCACGTCGGGGTTGAGGAATTGGCGCGCCGCTTCCTCCACGGACGATTGCGTCGCCGAGAGCTCGTTTGTGCCCGTGAGTCCGTCGATCGTGACCCGAGTGAACTGGCCGGACGGCAGACCGTGCGCGAAGTCGAGATACGAGAGCGCGGTCTTCGCCGGAACCGTCTCGCCGCCCGCCTGGCCGATCTCGACGTTGCCCTTCAGCGCGCCGATGATCTTGAAGACGTTGAAGATCGAGCCCGTCGACATGCGCTCGCGTAGTGCGGTGATGAAGAGCTGCTGGCGCGCGAGGCGGTAGAGGTCCGAGTCCGTGTGGCGGAAGCGGACGAAGTCGAGCGCTTCCTGGCCGTCGAGCTTCTGGTAGCCAGGCTGCAAGTTGATCTTCGCGTAGCCGTACGGACCGCCCTGCGTGTTCAGGTAGCGGTGATCGACGTCCATGTAGACGCCGTGCAGCTTGTTCACCAGCAGCTTGAAACCGTGGAAGTCGACGGTGATCAGGTAGTTCGGTGTGATGCCGGTGAGCGCGGCAACCGTCGCGACCGTCCCCGTGGGCCCGCAAGTCGTCCACGCCGTGTTGATGCGGTCGACGGCGCCGGTCGGTCCGTGTCCGCAGTAGATCGGAACGACGAGGTCGCGCGGAAATGAGAGAAGCGACACGGCACCGCGCTGCGGATCTGCTCGGACGAGCATGATCGTGTCGGAACGAGAGGTCGTGTCGGTGCTCGCGTCGGCACCTTTCCGCTTGTCGTATCCGATCACGATCGCCACGGCAGGCTGACTCGCACTCTCGACCTTCTCGAGCTTCTTCGTCGCCTGCTTGGCAGCCTTCGTGTGGACCTGGAAGGCCGTCAGCGTCTGGTGCCCGTAGAGATACGCGCCGCCGGCAAGGCCGGCCACGACGATCACGAGCGCAATCCCGAACCAGCGGAAGAGCGAGCCGACGGTCTGCCACGCAGTTCTCGGCGGCGGCGGAGGCGGCATGCGGTAGCGCCGCATCGGCGCGCGCGTCGACGGCGGGAAGATTGCCCGTCCGTTGCCGTTGGCGGAGCCGTTGCCGACCCGCCCCATGCCTCTCTTGAGCGTCGTCCGCATGCAGAAACGAGGTCGGACGCTCGAGCGTCCGCCGCCGGAGGATAGCGGCGTCGGCGGTCGCGTTCGGCTGCCTGGGGTCGACTGACCCGATCGGGTCTACCGCCCCCGTTACCTCCGCGGAAGGCGCGCGCTCACCGCTCGCGCGAGGCCCAGCTCATCGGCGAGCTTGAACGGAGGAGCTGGTGTGACGAACGTCACGACCCCAGCGGCACGGCCGGACCCAACCGCGATCACGTCGGTGACGAACGTGCCAGTGCCGGCGCTTCCGGAGACGCGGATCTTGGCGCGGATCGCGAAGACGCGCGGCGCAATCTGCGGCACGTGCAGCCGTTCGAACGACACGAGTGTGAACTTCGAGCTCCGGTCGCTCTGTGAACGAAGATCCTCGAGCGCGCATTTCTTCAGCGCGGCGAGATCGGCGCTCAGTCGCCAATCGGTGAGCGCGTCGCTCTCCGTCGCGAACACCTGCGCCTCGGAGCTGACCGTGCTGACCCGATCCGAGTACTGGAAGTCCGGCGAGTGTGCGCGCCCGGTCTCGACGAGCTTCGACTCGTCGGGGCGGCTCAGGCATGTCTCGTCGCTCGAATCGGCCTTGTTCGGCGCCCAGCCCTTCCGGAAGTCACCCGGGTGGACGACGATCGCTCGCGCGAGGGCCATGTCGGCCGGCGTGTGCCGTGCCCTCGGGTCCTTGGGCGTCCGTGCGTCGACTCCGGCAGCCACGGCCAGTGCGCCGAGAACCGTCACGCCGATGAGCCACGCAGCGCGAGCCGGCCTAGGCGTCATACGCAAGGTTCGGTCGCAGCCATCGCTCGACTTCCTCCATCGGCTCGTTTTTTCGCCGGGCATAGTCCTCGACCTGGTCGCGGCCGACGCGTCCCACGGCGAAATACCGCGCACTCGGGTGCCCGAGGTAGATGCCGCTGACGCTCGCCGCCGGAGCCATCGCAAAGGTCTCGGTCAGCTCGACGCCGATGCGGGCAGGGTCGATGAGCTGCGCGAGCTTTTGCTTCTCGCTGTGGTCAGGACAAGCGGGATAGCCGAACGCGGGGCGGATTCCCCGGTAGCGCTCTTCGATCAGTTGTTCCTTCGCGAGCTTCGGGCCCGTCTCGTACCAAGCACGACGGGCGACCTCGTGGACGTATTCGGCGAACGCCTCGGCGAGTCGGTCGGCGAGCGCCTTGACCATGATCGCGCGGTAGTCGTCGTGCTCGCCCTCGAAGCGAGCGGCGAGCTCGTCGGCGCCGAGGCCGGCGGTGACCGCGAACGCCCCGATGTAGTCGTTCGCCGGTGCGACATAGTCGGCGAGGCAGCGGTTCGGCCGCGAGTCTTGGGTCTTCGCCTGCTGGCGAAGAAAATTGAAGACAAGAGTATCGTTGCCATTTTCGACAACGATATCGTCGCCGTCGGACGACGCCGGCCAAAAGCCGTACACCCCCCGCGCTCGAAGAGCTTCGTCGGCCACGATCTGATCCAGCACCTCGATCGCGTCGTCGTAGAGCTCGTGCGCGGCGGGCTGTTCGAGGATCGCCGGAAACTTGCCCTTCAGATCCCACGCGTGGAAGAAGAACTGCCAGTCGATGTACTCGCGGAGGGTGCCGAGGTCCGCCTCGATCAGACGCGTGCCTGTGAACTCCGGCTCGGCAAGCTCGTCGAACGACAGCTTCTCTCGGTTTTTGCGCGCGGCCGCGATGGGAAGGAGTGGGCGACGTTCCTTCTCGGCATGCTGCTCGCGCAACCGATCCTGCAGCGCGACGTTCTCGTCCGTCAGTTGCGCACGCTGAACCGGGTCGAGCAGGCTCGAGACGACACCCACGACGCGCGACGCATCGAGAACGTGCACCGTGGGCTGCGAGTACTCGGGCGCGATCTTTACGGCGGTGTGCTGGCGTGAGGTCGTGGCGCCGCCGATGAGAAGCGGAAACTCGAGCTGCCGCCGCTCCATCTCTCGCGCGACGTCCACCATCTGATCGAGCGACGGCGTGATGAGACCGGAGAGGCCGACGATGTTCGCACCCTCGGCGACCGCCGTCTCGAGGATGCGCTCGGCAGGAACCATCACTCCGAGATCGATCACCTCGTAGTTGTTGCACCCGAGCACGACTCCGACGATGTTCTTGCCGATGTCGTGGACGTCCCCTTTGACAGTGGCGAGCACCACCCTCCCCTGCACGCGACCGCTCGCCTTCTCGTCTGCCATATACGGCTCGAGGTAGGCGACTGCGCGTTTCATCGCCCGCGCACTCTTGACGACTTGGGGCAGGAACATCTTTCCCGCTTCGAACAGATCGCCCACGACCTTCATTCCATCCATCAGCGGCCCTTCGATCACGTCGAGCGGGCGCGCACTTGCAGCGCGAGCCTCCTCGGTGTCTTCCTCGATGAAGTCGACGATGCCGTGAACGAGCGCATATTCGATTCGTTTCGTGACGGGCGCTTCGCGCCAGCTGAGGTCGACCTCGCGCTGAGTGGCGGAGCCGGTGACGGTGTTCGCATATTCGACGAGACGATCGGTTGCATCCGCGCGGCGGTTGAAGATGACGTCCTCGACCCGTTCGAGGAGCTCCGGTGCGATGTCTTCGTAGACGACGAGCTGCCCCGCGTTCACGATTGCCATATCGAGCCCTGCACGGATCGCGTGGAAGAGGAACGACGAGTGAATCGCCTCGCGCACCGGATCGTTGCCGCGAAACGCAAAGCTGAGGTTGGACACGCCGCCCGAGATGTGCGCGCCTGGACACCGCTCCTTGATCAGCGGGATCGCGTCGAGAAAGGACCTCGCGAACTCCGCGTGCTCCTCGATCCCCGTCGCGACGGCGAGGATGTTGGGATCGAAGATGATGTCGTCGGGCGGAAAGCCTGCTTCGTCGACGAGGAGCCGGTACGACCGCTCGCAGATTGCCACCTTGCGTTCGACAGACTCCGCCTGGCCTGCCTCGTCGAACGCCATCACGACGACGCCCGCGCCGTAGCGACGGATCACGCGCGCCTGCTCGAGGAACGGCTCAGGTCCCTCCTTGAGGCTGATCGAGTTGACGACGCCCTTGCCTTGGAGGCACTTGAGGCCGGCTTCAAGCGCGCCCCAGCGTGAGCTGTCGACCATGATCGGGATCCGCGCGATCTCGGGCTCGGTCGCAACAAGGTTGAGGAACGTCGTCATTGCCTGCTCCGCGTCGAGCAGGTCGGCGTCCATGTTGACGTCGAGGATGTTCGCGCCGCCGCGTACCTGTTCCAGCGCGACGTCGAGCGCGCTTTGGTAGTCGCTGCTTTCGATCAGCCGCCTGAAGCGCGCCGAACCAGTGACGTTCGTCCGTTCACCGATGACGACGAAGCCGGTTTCGGGGCGAACCTCGAACGGCTCGAGTCCGCTTAGTCGTAACGCAGGCGTCTGCTTCGGGATCTCTCGCGGCGACAGGCCCTCGACGGCGGCGGAGATCGCCCGCGTGTGCTCCGGCGTCGTGCCGCAGCAGCCGCCGACCACGTTCAGCAGGCCGTCCACTGCGAACTCGCGCAGGAGACGGCTCGTGTCGCTCGGCTGCTCGTCGTGTGCGCCGAACTCGTTTGGAAGCCCCGCATTCGGATGGCAGGCGACGTACGTGTCGGCGATCGCCGCGAGGTCTTCGAGAAACGGCCGCATCTCGCTCGCGCCGAGCGAGCAGTTGACGCCGACGATCAACGGACGGGCGTGTTCCACAGACGTCCAGAACGCCTCGACCGTCTGGCCGGAGAGGTTCCGCCCGCTGATGTCGATCGCGGTGAACGACAACCAGAGCGGAAGCTCGGGCGCGACGTCCTGCGCAGCGACGATCGCCGCCTTCGCGTTGAGCGTGTCGAAGATCGTCTCGATCAAGAGGATGTCCACGCCGCCGTCGCGGAGCGCCGCGATCTGCTCTGCATACGTCGCTCGCACTTCGTCGAAGGCGACCGAGCGATACGCCGGATCGTCCACCTTCGGCGAAACCGAGAGCGACACGTTCAGCGGCCCCATCGAGCCGGCGACAAATCCGCCGACCTCGTCGGCCGCTTGTCGAGCGAGACGCGCTCCCTCGAAGCTCATCTCTGCCGCGTGCTCCTCGAGGCCGTAGTCCGCCTGGCCGATCCGCGTGGCCGTGAACGTGTTCGTCGTCGCGATCTGCGCACCCGCTGCGAAGTAGTCGCGGTGGATCCCGAGGACCATCTCGGGCCTCGTCAGGTTCAGCAGATCGGGGTCGCCTGCGACATCGCGCGGGTGATCACAGAACCGCTCGCCGCGGTAGGCCTCTTCGCCGCGCACTTCGCGCTGAATGAGGACGCCCCACGAGCCGTCGAGCACGGCGATGCGGTCGCGAAGGAGGGCTTCGAGTCTTTGGCGTGTGTCGCTCACGTTGTGTTCCCGCCTAGAAGAGGACGCGAGCCGGCGGCCCGCGGGGCTCTTTAGGCGTTTGGTAACCCGGTCGCCAAGCTGCCTTCAAAGCTTTCCGGGATGCCAACGCTACCAGTCGTCGCCACTGCCGCCTCGGGATCGGGTGTCACAGAATTGGTGCAAAGCCGGCACGAACGCGCGCATGCCTCGGCGGTAGCCTCGGCCTTGAGGGCGGTGGGGAGCGGCCCCACCCTGGGTGGGGGATGGCGTCTTTTACCCGCTCGGATCCGCGCCGGAGACTGCGAGCTGGTTCTCGGCGTGCGCGATCCGCTGCTCGAGCTGCCACCGGTCTGCGGTCGAGTCACCGCTTTCGACCCGCTCGAGCTCAGCGCGAGCCTCCTCCAGCTGTCGCCGCGCGCGGTCGCTGTCGATCTCGTCCGCCTTGACCGCGTCGTCGACGAGCGCGATCGCGCGATCCTGCTGAACCTGGAAGAACCCGGGACCGGTCGCGAACTCGAGCACGTCCTCGCCGTAGCGCAAATGCACGCGCGTCGATCCCGCCTTCAGCAACGCCACGAGCGGCGCATGTCGCGCGAGAACGCCGATCTCGCCGGCCTCGCCGGGCACGACGATCATCTCCGCCTCACCCTCGTACGCCGACCCCTCCGGCGTGACGACGGCGACCTCTAGCCTTCGCCGACCTTCGTTCGCAGACACGATTACGCGGCCGCCGGCTCGGCCTCTTCGCCGGCGAGCTCGCGTCCGCGCGCGACCGCCTGGTCGATCGGCCCAACCATGTAGAACGCCTGCTCCGGAAGATCGTCGTGCTTGCCTTCGAGGATCTCGCGGAAGCCGCTGATCGTGTCCTCGAGCTT
>JBKPRX010000147.1:0-11740 GCA_046734795.1 Actinomycetota bacterium | reverse complement strand
GCCCGTGTGGGCGATCGGAACCGGCAAGACCGCGACGCCCGAGCTCGCGCAGGAGGCGCACGCGTTCGTGAAGTCGTTGTTGAACCGCCCCGTTCTCTATGGCGGCTCCGTGAAGCCGGAGAACGCGCCCGAGCTCCTCGCACAACCGGACGTTGACGGCGCGCTCGTCGGCGGCGCCTCCCTTGATCCCGATTCGTTCGGAGCGATTTGCCAAGCGGCTATCCGCTCGTAGCGCTCGTCATTCTCGACGGCTGGGGCTGCGCGCCACCCGGCCCCGGTAACGCAGTCGAGCTCGCGGACACTCCCGTCTTCGATTCGCTCTGGGAGCGTTACCCGCACACGACGCTCGAAGCCTCGGGGGAAGCGGTTGGACTTCCGCCGGGTCAGATGGGCAACTCGGAGGTGGGACACCTGACGATCGGCTCCGGGCGCGTGATCGACCAGGACCTCCAGCGCGTCAACCGTGCGATCGCGGACGGCTCGTTCTTCGAGAACGAGGCCCTGCGCGGTGCCTTTGAGCGGGGCGAGCGCGTGCACCTGCTCGGGCTCGTTTCGCGCGGGGGCGTCCATTCGCACATCGAGCACCTGCGTGCACTGCTTCGGTTCGCGCCGGAGAAGACGTGGATCCACGCGTTCACGGACGGGCGCGACGTGTCACCGCACGCGGCCATCCACGACCTGGCCGAGCTGCCCGTGGATCGAATCGCCACGATCAGCGGGCGCTACTACGCTATGGACAGGGACCAGCGTTGGGAGCGGACGGAGCGTGCGATCGACTGCTGTCTCCGTCGAGGTCGATGTACGTCGACGCAAGGCGTCCTGCACTACGTGCAAGCGAGCTACGACCGTGACGTCACGGACGAGTTCCTCGAGCCGGTGGCGATCGAGGGCACGCCTGGAATCGATGCGGCGCGCGACACCGCGATCTTCTTCAACTTCCGCCCTGACCGCACGCGACAGCTGTCGCAGAAGCTGCACGAAGCCGGCGTCGACCTGACGACAATGACCCGCTACCGCTCGGACTTCTCGTTTCCTGTGGCGTTCGAGGAGCGCGACGTGCGCGAAGTGATGGCGGAAGTTCTCGCCGAGCACGGCCTCCGGCAGCTGCACGTGGCCGAGACGGAGAAGTACGCGCACGTCACGTACTTCTTCAACGGCGGCCGCGAGGACGAGTTCGCCGGCGAGACGAGGATCCTCGCGCCCTCGCCGCGCGACGTGCCGAGCTACGACTACAAGCCGGAGATGTCAGCGGCCGAGGTCGCAGATCGGTTCTGCGCCGAGATCGGTAACGGCTACGCGTTCGCGGTGATCAACTTCGCGAACCCCGACATGGTCGGGCACACCGGAGACATCCCGGCTGTCGTCCGAGCCGTGGAAGCGACCGATCGCGAGCTTGGTCGCGTCGTCGATGCGGTGGAGGCCGCCGGCGGTGTCTGCCTGATCACTGCCGACCACGGCAACGCCGAGCAAATGCTCGAACCTGACGGTGTCTCGCCACACACCGCGCATACGACGAACCCGGTTCCGCTTGTCCTCACCACTCCCGATGGAGCGCTTCGCGAAGGCGGCGAGCTCGCGGATCTCGTGCCGACTGCGCTCGCATTGCTCCGTTTGGAGCAGCCTCCGGAGATGTCGGGATCCAATCTCCGTGTCGATTCGTAAGACCTCCGTAAAGACGACCTACGGCCCCTTTGGCTTCCCAGATTACGAGCTATAGTCCGCACACCTTGTCACTGGTGCAACCTGATCCGGGCGTCCTGCGGAAGGCACAGAAAGGTGACGAGCGGGCCTTCTCGCTGATCGTCCGTGCGTATCAAGTTCCCGTTTTCAACTACGTCCTTCGGCTGGTCGGCGACCGGTCGATGGCCGAAGACCTGACGCAAGAGGTCTTCCTCCGGGTGTTCCAGGGGCTGCCGCGGTTCTCGCTTCGCTCGAAGTTCACGACCTGGCTCTTCCAGGTGACGAAGAACCGTGTCCTCGATGAGCTTCGCGCCGTCGAACGGCGGCCGCGCAGTGTCGTCGACATCGACAATGCGCCGCCGCTCGAAGTCGTCGACGCACCGTTCGAGCGCCTCGAGGCGATCGACGCTGTTTGGCGCGCGGTCGAGAATCTCAACGTCGACCTCAAGATGGCGCTCCTCCTCCGCGACGTCGTCGGTCTGTCGTATACGGAAATCGCCGACTCACTCGAGATCACCCTCGCCACCGTCAAGTGGCGGATCTACAAGGCGCGCGAAGAAGTTCAGGCTGCGCTCGCACGCGACGGCATCAGTTTCGGCGGCGGCGAGGTCATCGACCTGCCGCAGCCGGCCGCCTCCGCGTAGCTCACTCGGCGTTCTGTCGCAACCACTGCGCGAGGTTCCGCGCCTCTTCGGCTGCGTCGTTCGAATGCGGCACGGGTCGGACGACGCGCGCAGTCTGCGCTCTCGGCTGCGGGCTCTTTGGGGTGTCGTCGGTCGTTGCGACGACGATGGCCGTGATGGCGATGGCCGCGAGGGCGGCAGTCAGTCCGAGAAGGGCCGTTCGCCGACGATGCGGAGACCTTACGCCGGTGTACACCTGTGTAACTCCCATCGCCTGCTCCGAAGCGGGTCTTGCCCTTACATCGGTGTACACCGGCGTCGTTCCAACCTCGGGCACGGCGGCGGCCAGTTCGGACGCGGCCTGCGCGGCCGTCTGCGGGCGGTACTGCGGGTGGCGTGCGAGGCACCGCATCACCACGCGCTCGAGCTCGAGCGGGGTCTCCGGAGCGAGCTCACGCACGGGAGCGATCGGCTCCTCGAGACTCACGGCTAGATCGGCGAGCGTGTCGAGTCGGCGCGGCGGGGTCGCCGTGAGGAGCTCGTAGAGGACCGCGCCGAGGGAGTAGACGTCTGTGGCCGGTGTCACGTTGTCGCCGAGTGCTTGCTCGGGCGCGAGATACGCAGTGGTTCCGAGCACTGTTCCCGTCAGCGTCAGGTGCGTCCCATCTTCCAGCCGCGCGATACCGAAGTCGCTTACCTTCACCGTGCCGTCGTGGCTGATCAGCAAGTTCCGCGGCTTCACGTCGCGGTGCACGAGCCCGACTGCGTGTGCTGCGCCAAGACCTGCACACGCTTGGACGCAGAGATCGACAGCTTGAGCCGGCGGGAGCTTTCCTGTGCGAGCAAGAAGATCGGCAACCGTCTCGCCTTCGACGAACTCCATCACGATGTACGGCCGGCCGTCGGTCTCGCCGACGTCGTACACACGCACGACGTTCGGATGGGAGATTCGCGCAGCGACTTGTGCTTCGCGAAGGAAGCGGCGACGGTGCGCATCTTCGCGCGCGAAGTTCTCCGCGAGGAGCTTCACCGCGACGATGCGGTCGAGCTCGAGATCGTGCGCGAGCTCGACGACTGCCATGCCGCCGTGCCCGAGTGGCCGCCGAAGCTCGTACCGCTCCGCGAGCAGCGTCATCGATGGCCCTTCGCCTTTCCGCGGCCCTTGGCCTTCTTCTCGCGATCCTTCTTCGGTCCCGACTCGTCCTCGTTCTCGTCTCCGTTCGCCGCGTGAGCGGGCGAAGCGTGAACGCACGGCGGGATCTGCGCGACAACCGCGTTGACGCCGGATGAGAGCGATTCGCGATACCGGGGCGGAACGTGTCCGATCGCCGCAGTTGCCCGCGCCCGCAGCGCGACACCGACCTGCTGCGCGCGGCAGTAGTCTCCGCCGTCGATCGCTGCCGCTACGGCCTCGCTCTCCTCCGCCAAGCGCTCTGCGAGTGCGTGCGGGAGCTTCCGCGGCGCCGTCGGTGTGACGGTGTGTGTCGTCGAGCCGCAACCTGCCGCCACGAGCGCGCACGTCATCGCGAGCAAGAACAGGACGCGCATGACGCCGCTATTCCCCGTAGCTCAATCGCGATGCGAGCGCGCCGGGTAACGCTGCGGCGCGCATCTCGGCCTGTGTCGCGCGAACGTCGTAGTCACAGCGCCGAAAGCTTGCGCGTCGCGAGTCGAGATCGAGGAGAAGCCACGCTGCGCGCGGGTCACCGTCGCGAGGCTGGCCAACGGACCCGGGATTGAGAACCCAGCGGCCGTCGCCGAGCTCGACCTCCAGGTCAGCTTCGGCGAGGCCGCCGACAACTCCGGTCTCACCATCCTCGCGCAACGCGAGCGCAACGTGGCTGTGCCCGACGAGCACGACCGACGCCGTTGTCATGCGCAGGCTCTGCCACGCAACCTGCTCGCTGAGGACGTAGTCCCACACCGGATCGCGCGGACTTCCGTGGAAGAGCTGCGCGCCCTTGCACTCGGCCGTGGGTTCGAGCCGCGCGAGAAACGTGCGAGCCTCGTCGCTCAGCTCGGTCTGGGTCCAGCGCGCGGCCGTGGCGGCGTCGCCTGCGAAGTCCTCCATGCCGAGCGAACCGAGGACGACGAGGTCGTGGTTACCCGCGAGACACAGCTCCGCTCGCGCCTCGACGGCCGCGCAGCACTCGTTCGGTCGTGGCCCGTAGCCGACCGTGTCGCCGAGACACCAGACAGCGTCGACAGCCTCCGCGTCGATCTCAGCGAGCGCTGCTTCGAGCGCATGCAGGTTCGCGTGGACGTCAGAGACGACGGCGACCAGCACGCGGCGGACGATACTACGGCCGTGATCCGAAGCGTTCGCCTACGCCAGGCCGAAGTGATGCTCGTCGCGGTCGTGGTCGTGCTCATGGCCGGCACGCTCGGCTTCCGCTGGACGCTCGACGAGCCATGGGTTCAGGCGTTCTATCGCTCCGTCGTGACCGTGTCGCTCACGGGGATCGATACGGTGCCCGACACCGACGGCGCGCGCATCATCACGATCTTGCTCGTGCTCTGCGGCATCACGATCTTCGGCTACATCGCTGCCGTTATCGTCGAGGCGATCGCCGGCGGCGTCGTCACGGGCGCGCTGTCGGAACGAAGGAGGAGACGTACGATCGACCGCTTGCACGATCACTTCATCATCTGCGGCTATGGCCGCGTCGGCCGCCGCGTCGCGAACGAGTTTCGGGCCTCCGGCGTGCCGTACGTCGTGCTCGACTTCAGCCGGGACGCGATCGAAGCCGCCGGCGAGCACCACGATCTCTTCATCCAGGGCAGCGGAGTCGAGGACGAGGACCTCCAACGGGCGGGATTGGACCGCGCTCAAGGGCTCGTCGCCGCTTCGGACTCTGACGCGGACAACCTGTACATCACGCTCTCTGCGCGTGCGACGAAGCCCGACCTGACGATCGTCGCGCGGGCATCCGACGAGGATGCCGAACGCAAGCTCAAGCTCGCGGGTGCGGACCGCGTCGTTCTTCCGTACGCGACGGCCGGGCAGGTCATGGCGAATCTCGTCCTGCGACCGCAGGTGACCGCCTTTCTCGACACGGTTACGACTGCAACCGGCAGCGACTTGCAGCTCGCCGAGATCGAGGTGCGGCGAACGTGTCCCGCGGCGGGCAAGACGATCCGCGATCTGCGCGTGCGCCACGAGACCGGCGCGATCATCGTGGCGCTCCGCAAGTCCGACGGCACATTCGATACGACGCCCGAACCAGACGTGCTCATCGAAGTCGGCGACGTGCTGATCGGTGTCGGCAGCCCCGACGAGATCACGCGCCTCGAAGATCTCTTCGCGCCCCAGCAGGCCGTTGCAGGCTGATCCCGTTGCGCAACTCGGCGCGGAGCTCGCTGCTGCGTGCGGTCTGCCGATCACGCTCGAGCGGCCAAGCGACGCGTCGCACGGCGACTACGCGACGAACGCGGCGCTTCAGTCGGCACGGGAGCGGAAGCGGTCGCCGCGCGAGCTGGCGCAGGAGCTCGCAACCGCGGCGCGCGAGCTGCCAGTCGTCGAGTTCGCCGAGATCGCCGGCCCTGGCTTTCTCAATCTCGTTCTCACCGACAACTGGTTCGCTTCGACAATTGGCACGGTCCTCGAAGCCGGCCGCGCTTTCGGTTCCGGTTTCGCGGAGCCGCGCGAACGCGTGCAGGTCGAGATGGTCTCTGCGAACCCGACGGGACCGATCACCGTTGCGTCGGCGCGGAACGGCGCGCTCGGCGACGCCGTCGCCCGCTTGCTCGAGTTCGGCGGCAACGACGTAGAGCGCGAGTACTACTACAACGACTCGGGCGCACAGATGGACCGGTTCCGCGCGTCCGTCGACGCCGTACGGCGCGGTGAAGAGCCGCCGGAGGACGGCTATCACGGCGACTACATCGCAGAGCTTGCGCGCGACGAAGGCGATCCCGTCGCGCGCATGCTCGAGCGCATCGAGGTCTCGCTCGAGCGGTTCAGAATCCATTTCGACTCGTGGGGGCTGCAGAGCGAGCTCGAGCGCAGACTGCCGGAGCTGCTGCCGCGCATCGATACGTACGAGAAGGACGGCGCCGTCTGGGCGCGCTCTTCCGCGTACGGCGACGAGGACGACCGGGTGCTCATCCGCTCAGACGGCGGTACGCCCACGTATCGCGCTGCCGACATCGTCTACCTCGTCGACAAGCTGGAGCGCGGCTTCGACCGAGCGCTCTACGTCCTCGGCGCGGACCATCACGGAACGCGCAACTGGTACGCGGCCGTCGCGCGCATGCTCGGCTACGACCCTCAGCGCGTCGAGGTGCTGCTCTACCAACTCGTCCATCTCACGAAGGGCGGCGCGCAGACGAAGATGTCGAAGCGCCGCGGCGACGTCGTCTTCCTCGACGACTTCATCGACGAGATCGGCGTCGACGCCGCGCGCTGGTTCCTCGTCGACCGCAGCCCGGATCAGACGATCGATATCGACGTCGACCTCGCCGCCGAGCGAAGCCAGAAGAACCCGGTCTACTACGTGCAGTACGCGCACGCGCGGATCGCCGGGATCCTGCGGAACGCCGCCGGTGCTCCGGTAGCTGCAGAAACGTCGTCGCCGCTTGCGGTCGATGAACGCAACCTCGTCAAGCGCCTGGCGGAGTTCCCGGGCCTCGTCGCCGAGGCGGCAGAACGACGTGGGCCTCACGCGGTCCCGCTCTACGCGATCCGGCTCGCCGACGACTTCCACCGCTTCTACCACGAGCACCGCGTGCTCGAGAGCGAGCAACAGGCATTCCGGCTCGCGCTCTGCCGCTCGACTCAATCGGTGATCTGGCGGTGTCTCCAGCTCGTCGGTGTGGACGCGCCGGAGAGGATGTAGGGTCGCGCGCGTGTCCGGGAACCCGCCCGACCGAAACGTCGCGCTCGAGCTCGTTCGCGTAACGGAAGCTGCAGCGATGGGCGCCGGCCGCTGGATCGGACGCGGCGACAAGGAAGCTGCAGACCAGGCCGCAGTCGACGCGATGCGCGGTGTTCTCGACACCGTTGCGATGCGCGGCGTCGTCGTGATCGGCGAGGGCGAGAAGGACGAAGCGCCGATGCTCTTCAACGGAGAAGACGTCGGCTCGGGTGAGGGGGCGGAGGTCGACGTCGCCGTCGATCCGCTCGAAGGAACGCGGCTGACCGCTCTCGGGCAGCCGAACGCGATCGCGGTCATCGCAGTCGCCGAGCGGGGAACGATGCTCTTCCCGGGCGCCGCGTTCTACATGGAGAAGATCGCCGTCGGACCCGAGGCGCTCGGCGCGATCGACATCGCGAAGACACCGACGGAGAACGTCCGTGCAGTCGCCAAGGCGCTAGGCAAGACGCCGCGTGACGTGCGTGTCGTCGTGCTCGAGCGCGAACGGCACGAGGGCCTAATCGCGGAGCTGCGCGAATGCGGCGCACGCGTCCACCTGATCCGCGACGGCGACGTTGCTCCCGCGATCGCCGCGGCACGTCCGGGCACCGGCGTCGACATGCTCTACGGCGTCGGCGGCACTCCCGAAGGCGTCATCTCGGCCGCGGCGCTCAAGTGCGTCGGCGGCGGCATCCAGGCACGCCTCTGGCCGCGCAACGACGAGGAACGCGAGACGCTCGAGAAGCAAGGGCTCGACCCCAACCGCGTGCTCCACACCGACGACCTCGTCGCCGGGAACGACGTCTTCGTCGCGGCAACGGGCGTTACGACCGGCGCGCTCCTGCGTGGCGTGCAGTACACCGGCGACGGCGCGATCACCGACTCGATCGTCATGCGCTCGCGTTCGGGGACCGTGCGGCGGATCGAAGCGCAGCACTCGTTCGAGAAGCTCACGACTCTCTCGGGCCTCGAGTACCGCTGAACCTTTCACGTCGGCCAGGCGGCTGACGTATCGTGTCCAGCCATGCGCGACATCCGGGGGGCGCTCGACGCGCTTGCGGCGATCGCGCAGGCGAGCCAAGGCGAGACACCTCTGCGGCAACTCTTCGACCGCCTCTGCCGTGCCGTCGCAGAGGAACTCGGCTTCGATCGCGCGATGCTCGCGCGGTACGACGGTGAGACCGGTGACGTCGTGCCGGTCACCATCTACGGCGACACCGAGGAGGGCGCACCGGGGCGCATCCCGCTGACGGACATCCCGATGCTGCAGGAGTCGGCGGCGCGCCGCGACGTCGTCTACGTCGACCGCGTTCGGGTCGGCGAGCATCTTCCCCAGTACCTCGTCGAGCGCTACGGCGTCACGTCGCTCGTTGCCGTGCCGCTCTTCGGCACCGGCGGCCGGCTGATCGGCTTCCTCTCGACAGACCATTCGGGAGAGCCTTTCAGGCTCGACGAGCTCGAGCTCGCGACGCTTCGAACGGCCGGCATCATCGCCGGGACGCTGCTCGAGAAGTCGATGCTGCGCGTGCAGGCGCAACGGCTGACCGAGACGCGGAGCCAGTTCATCTCCGTCGCAGCGCACGAGCTTCGGACGCCGCTGACGGCGATCTACGGCTTGGCCGTGACCCTTGACGAACGCGCCGAGCGGCTCTCCCGAGATCAGCTGCTTGCGATGCGGCACGCGCTCCGGGAGCAGGCGGAGCGGATGAGCATCCTGATCGAGCAGCTTCTCGACCTGTCACGCCTCGACGTCGGAGCCGTGACACTGAACCCGCAGCCGATCCCGCTCGGCCCAGCCGTCGAGGAGACGATCGACCTCGTTGCGCCGAGTGAACGCGATGCCGTGCAGGTGGAGATTCCGACCGACTTCGAAGCCGTCGTCGACGCAACGGCGCTCGAACGGATCGTCGGCAATCTCGTCGCGAACGCGCTGCGATACGGCGAGCCGCCCGTGACGATCCGCGCCGACCAACGCGACCGTCACCTCAGGCTCAGCGTCGAGGATCGCGGCACCGGAATCGACCCCGCCTTCGTCCCACGGCTCTTCGACCGCTTCACGCGAGGCGCACCACCCGGCGCGGGCCACGGATCCGGCCTAGGGCTCGCGATCGCACGTGCGTACGCGGAAGCGCACGGCGGCACGCTGATCTACGAGCCCGTGAAGCCGACGGGCGCGCGCTTCGAAGTCGTGCTGCCGTTGCGTCCTGCGGCGGCGGGCTAGACCGCAGCCGCCTCGCGCTCGAGCTCGGGCGCGTACGCACCGGTCCGCGCAGCCGCGTTCATCTTCGCGCGGTGGTAGTACGCGCGCTGTCCGGCCACGACGCTTTCCGACTTGCCCGCCCAGGCCTTCAGTGCGGGCGCCTGCAACGCGCGACCGTAGGAGAACGACAGCTCCCACGGATGCGGCCCGTGCGCGTTCATCGCGTTCAGGTGCGCGGTCGCGTCCTCGTCCGATTGGCCGCCGGAGAGGAACACGATTCCCGGGACGGCGGCTGGCACGTGTCGATACAGGATCTCGAGGGTGCGCTCGGCGACCGTCTCGACGTCAGCGCGGTCCGATGCCTCGTAGCCGGAGAGCACCATGTTCGGCTTCAACAGCGTCCCGCGAAGATCGATGCGCTGATCGTGCAGCTCCGTGTACACCGCCTGCAATACGCGGCCGGTCGCGCGCGCCGCATCGTCGATCGTGTGCGAGCCGTCCATCAGAACCTCGGGCTCGACGATCGGAACGATCCCGACCTCTTGGCAGAGCGCGGCGTAACGAGCAAGCGCGTGAGCGTTCGTCCAGACGCAGTACTCGCTCGGCTTGTCGGCCGCGATCGAATACGTCGCCCGCCACTTCGCAAAGCGCGCGCCCAGGTCGCGGTACTCCTCGAGCCGGCCGCGCAGCCCGTCGAGACCTTCGGTGATCGTCTCGCCCTCGGCGAGCGCGAGCGGCTTTGCGCCCTGGTCGACCTTGATGCCCGGGATGACGCCCTTCGACTCGAGAAGCTTCGGGAACGGAGTCCCGTCGCTTGCGCTCTGGCGGATCGTCTCGTCGAAGAGGATCACGCCGCTGATGTATTCCTCGACGCCCTCGGTCGTGAAGAGGAGGTCCCGGTAGGCGCGCCGGTTCTCCTCGGTCGACTCGACGCCGATGCTGTCGAATCGTTTCTTGATCGTGCCGTCGCTCTCGTCAGCGGCGAGGATTCCCTTCCCCTCGGCGACGAGAGCGCGGGCGATCTGGTGCAAGTCGCTCATCTGCGCTCCTCTGTCGTTTTGTCGCAGGGAAAGTATGCCGCGGCCTGTCGGAATCCAGCCGAGTTGCCGATATAGGCAGCATGAAAGTCGCCGCTTTCGCCATCTTGCTCGTCGTTCTCGCCGGCGGTTGGAGCCGGTGGGATGCCGCACGCGGCGACGCGCCGCTCAATCGCATCGCCTCCCAGATCGCCGGGCGGCCGGTCCACGTCGCTTGCACCGGATTCTTCGCGAACCTGATCGACGTCCATGGCACGAACGGCGAGGTGCAGTTCAACACCAGCCACCTGCCGAGCAAGACGACGCTCCGCCGCTGGGTCTGCCAGTCGCTCAAGCGCTTCGACCAGAAAAAGCTCCAGTGCCTCGTCCAGCGAACGTACTGCGGTAACGACACCCGGCGCACGATCGATGCAGTCGTCACGCTCGCCCACGAGTCGTTCCATCTCCGGGGGGTGGGCGAAGAGGGGCGGACGCAGTGCTACGCCGTTCAGGAAGCGGCGGCGACCGCGCATGCCCTCGGCGCCGACCCGGCGGTCGCGGACGCGCTCGCTCGCTGGTACATGGCCTTCTACCAGCCGAACATGCCGCAGGAGTACCAGCTTCCGCAGGGCTGCTACGACGGCGGCCCGCTGGATCTGGCACCGAACGCGCCGGGCTGGCCGAACCCACAAACTCGCTAGCGGCCGCGCAACGCGCGGCTAGAATGGCCGCGCGCGGACGTAGCTCAGTTGGTAGAGCATCAGCTTCCCAAGCTGAGGGTCGTGGGTTCGAGCCCCATCGTCCGCTTCGAAGAAGCCGCGGGAGATGGCGCGATTCTTTTTCGGCCGGTCTTTGCAGCGGTCGCGCTTGCTCAGCTCTGGAAAGCGCTTGAAAGCTACGCGGCGAAAGCTGGGCGCAGGCCGGTTTACCGTTGAGGGGTCGTAACGTCGGTGGCGTAGATCCAAGCACGCCGACCTCGGTGCGTTTTGCCGCCTCGTTGCCGGAGCGTGTTCGTGAACGCGGCGAGATCGAGCGGCGCTCGGTCGCGAACACCCTGAAGGGCCGAGCGTGAGAGTTCGTCGCCTTACCGACTGAACCTGCGCGCGCCGTCAATGACCGGCACGCTTGAAACGTGTGACGAAGTGTACTAGCGTCGCGCCGACGATACGCCACAGGTTTCGTGGCCGCTGCGGTACCGACGCGAGCCGCACGTGGGGTGGGGTATCGAGCGTCTGACCCTCACACGGAGGTACCCCCCATGACGCGGTCCCTCGGGAGTGCCGTGCGCCGTCGACGCCTGCTTGCGCGACGCGGTGGCATCCCTCTACTCGTTGTCGTTGCAGCGCTTGTGCTGCTGGGCGCGGC
>JBKPRX010000146.1:0-14150 GCA_046734795.1 Actinomycetota bacterium | reverse complement strand
GCAGGGCGTGATCTTGCTCATCGTGAGCTCCTTTCGCTCGTCTCGTCTGGCTTAGACGGAACGAGGCGAAAGAAATCATCGGTTGGTCGGGCCCTACTGGTACCTGAGCGCCTCGGCCGGATACACGCGCGATGCCCGCCTCGCCGGCAGCAGCGTCGTCAGCAGCGCGACGACATAGACGGCGACGAACACGATGATCAGCGTCAGCCACGGCACCTCGAGCCCGAGGTTCTCCATTCCCGGCTGACGCGCGTAGTCGTGGACGACGTTGTACGCGACCGCGAGACCGAGCAGTGTCCCAACGACGATCGAGGTCAGAGCAACGAAGGACGACTCGAGCAGGAAGCTCACCTGAACCATTCGCTTCCGGAAACCGATCGCGCGGAGAACGCCGATCTGCTGGCGGCGCTCAACGACTGCGCGGGCGCTGATGACGCCGAGCGCCGTCACGCCGACAACCAGGCCGAGCCCCATGAACCCTTCGATCAGCCGGTCGAAGGTGAGGCTGGCGGAGACTGCGTCGTGGAGGAGCTTCGAGAACGCGTCGGCCTGCGTTCCATTTGCCAGGAGGGCAGCCTCGACCTTCTTTGCCGTCTCGACCGGATCGGCGCCCTTGCGCAGTCCGAGCAAGTACGTCGTCGGCTCGACCCGGTTCCCGAACGTCGATGCGAGCGCCGACTGCGACGCATACATGCCGAACATCGACTGCGCGGCCGTCTCCGCGAGGACGCCGATCACCGTCAGCGTGCGCGCACGGCCGGTCTGCGGGTCGCGCACGTGCACCCGGATCGGGTCGAATGTGCGGTCCTCGAGGTAGAGACCGCGGAGACGGAACGGCATCGGCGGAGCGAAGTCGTAGTTCAGCTTCCGCGGCACGATGCTTGCGTCGACGACCGCTAGGCCCGGATGCATCTGGACGGCGCGCCACACGTCGGCCGACGCCTTGTAGCCGGGCGCATGCGCCGCGATCCCGAATGTCGTGTGCGCGAGGAACGCGTTGTCGACGCCGTGGACGACGTAGTCCTCCGCCTTGGTCGTCTCTCCGAGCTGGCGAGCCTTCACGGCCAGCGACGACATGCTCGCGACGACGCGCACGTCGCCGGGCGCAAGTCCGCGCGCATTGCGGAGCGCCCTCTCGGGATTCGCGAGCGGAGTCGACGGCGAGGCGTCCGCGCGAACCTCGAAGCCGCCGCCGAAGCTCTCGACGTCGTTGAAGCCGCTCACCATCGAGGTCGTGATCGTCGAGCCGACGACGAGCGTGAACACGACGAGCATGAACATGGCGAGCGTCACCCCGGTTCGGAAGAGGCTCCGCAGCGGATACACCATCGCCATCTTCAGCACCGGCGTGAGCGACCGGATCCGTCCTGCGGTCGATGCGAGCGCTCCGAGAAGCAGGTCGGCGTTGTACATGATCGTCCACGTCGCACCGACCACGATCATCAGCCCGCCGAAGATGAACATCGAGAAGTTCGTCTTCAGATCGCCGAGGAGCCAGCGTGGGATAGGCAGCGTGAACCAGAGGATGAGCGCGAGCCCCGCCGCGGTCCGCACCGGACGCGCGGGCAGTCCGGCGAGGTCGAGCAACGGCACGAGGCTCAGCACGATCAACGAGACGCCCACGCCGAGGGCGACGGCGTCGGTCGCCTCCACCCCGCCCCATGTGAAGAGCAAGCCGAGCAGGATCCCGATCGACGGCAACAGCCACCTCCGCTTGCGCCGCTTGGCCGTCGCCGGGTCCGGCAGGTTGCGAATTGCGGAGACGATGTTCATCCGGCTGACACGGCGCGCGGAGTAGGCGACGACCAGAAAGGTCAGCAGGACGCCGATGGAGTACGCAACGGCAATGCTCGCCGGCTTGACGGCGTACCCGATCGTCATGTCGCTCGCCTCTTCGATCCAACCGGAGAGGGCGAGCACCATCAGATACGCGACCCCAAGACCGGCAAGCGCACCGACGGCGGCTGCGGCAAGGTCATACGCAAGCCCTTCGAAGACGAACATCGAGACGAGGTGCGAGCGGCGCGTGCCGACCGCGCGTGCGATCCCGAGCTCGCTGCGGCGTTCGGCCGCGAGCATCACGAAGATCAGGAAGATCAGCAGGATCCCAGCCATGATCGAGAACGAGCCGAACGTCGTGAAGAGCGAGATGAACGACGCGCCCTGCTCGTCTGCGAGCTTGACGAAGTCCTCTCGCGTGTTGTCGGCTTCCAGGCCGAGTGGGCCGATCGTCGGCTGGAGCGCTGCGATCACCGCGTCGGTTCCGGCGAGACCGTCGCGGTTCGAGACGAGGAACGAGTCGACGAGGCCGGGCTTGCCGAAGAGCTTCTGCGCCTGCGGCAACGCGAGCAAGATGCCGCCGCTGACTGTGGCGCCACCCTCGTAGCGTGTCACCTTCTTCACGCGCACGGTGGTCGCGGACGATCCGGCAAGCACGCGCAGCGTGTCGCCCGCTTGCGCGCCGAGGTCATCTGCGGCGGACGGATTGAGGATCGCCTCGCCGGGGTGAACCGGGCCGGCAGGCATGTCGCGAGTCGGCGCGGCGAACAGCGTGATGCGCGGCTCGCTTTGTCGGCTACGGAGGTTTACGACCGCGACGGAATCGACGTACGCAGGCACGACGTTGTCGATCCGGTCGCCGCCGGCGCGTGCGATGCGGTCCGCATACGAAACCGGGAAGAACTTCATCTGCGTACCGCCCGCGCCGGTCGCGAACATGCTGCTGATGCCTTTCGCGCCCACCACTTCGTCGGAGTTGCCAAGCGCACGAAGGGCGCTCGAGCGGATGGTCTGGCTCATCGTGTCGCCGGTCGCAAGCGCCGACGCGATGATCGCCGTTCCGAGCATGAGCCCGACGACGATCAGCGCGCTCCGACCCGGCCGGCGGCGCGCGTTCCGAACGGCGATCCGGAACAGCACGCGGTTGCGAATTGCCTTCGTCACTGCGACGGCGAGGGCGACGGCCAGAAGGCCGACGAGGACGAGCGCGAGCGTCTCGAGCGGGAGACCGAACAACTTCGTCATGGCGGCCGCCCCCTAGACGAGCAGCTCGCCCGGCACTTCGGCCAGCGAGACGTCGTAGCTCTCGCGTCCTGGTGCGTCGCGGTAGAGCGTCACGAATTTACCGACCTGCCGTCCGTAGTACCCGCTCCGAATTCCCGCGTCGGCGGCAGCTTCGTCCGACCAGAACGTCAGCACGAGCGCCTTTCCCTCGGGCGTCGTCAGGACGTAACCGCCCTCGTAGCCCTCCTGCTCGTGCAAGGTCGGGATGACGAACTCCCGAAAGCGCTCGACCGCCTTGGAAACGCTCATCCGCGTTGGATCGATCTCTGCGAGCGTCGCGCGCGCGACCATCTCAACTCACCTCCAAAAGCTCTTCGTCGACGATCTCTCCGTCGACCATTCGCACGATGCGGTCGGTCGAGCGACCAACCGAGATGTCGTGCGTCACAATCAGAAACGTCAAGCCGCGCTCCGCGTTCAACGTCCGCATGAGTGCGACGATCTCTTCCGCGTTGTCGCTGTCGAGGTCGCCCGTCGGCTCGTCTGCCCAGACGATCGCCGGATCGTTGACGAGCGAGCGCGCGATCGTCACGCGCTGGCGCTGACCGCCGGAGAGCTCGTCCGGAACGTGCGCCGCGCGATCGGCGAGGCCCACGAGGTCGAGCGCGTCGAGCGCGCGCCGGCGCGCCTCTTTCGCTTGCACCCGTGCGACGAGAAGCGGCAATTCGACGTTCTCCACCGCCGTCAAGACCGGCATCAGGTTGTAGAACTGGAAGACGAACCCCATGCGCCGCGCGCGGTAGTCCGTTCGCTCGTCGTCGCTCATGGAGCCGAGCTCCACGCCGTCGATCAGGACTTCGCCGCCGTCGATCGCGTCGAGTCCCGACAGGCAGTTCAAGAGCGTCGTCTTGCCCGAGCCGCTCGGGCCCATGATCGCAACCATCTCGCCGCGCGGGACCGAAAGGCTCACGTTTCGAAGCGCGTGCACCTCGATCTTGCCGGTGTCGTACCGCTTGTCGACCCCACGAGCCTCGACGATCGGTTCCTCGACAACCGGCGGCTCCTCGACGGCACGCGGCGCAACTGGCGCTTCTTCGAGCTGTATCGCCATCTCATCCTCCTCTGTGCCATCTGCAGCGTCGCCGGTCGCCGTCGGGGACACATCGGTCGAATCGCGCAACAGCGTGCGAGAAAGTACGTAGTCGTCTAGCGGCCGATGGTGCGACGGCAACGGCGCAAGGCGCGCGATTCCGGTGCGGTGAACTACGCAGTCACGTTCGCGTCGTCGCGCGCACCGTCCGCTGCGAGCGGCAACGAGATGACGAAGGTCGCGCCTTCGCCCGGTTTCGAGTCGACGGACGCCTTGCCGCCGTGTGCCTCCGCGATCGCTGCGACGATCGCGAGGCCGAGACCCACGCCGCCGTTTGCGCGCGAGCGGGACTCGTCGGCACGGTAGAAACGCTCGAAGACGCGACCCGCATCGTCGGCCGAGAGGCCCGGGCCTTCGTCGGCGACCTCGAGGATCGCATGCCCGTCTGCGGCGCCGACGCGAACGCGCACCGGCGTCTGCGTCGGCGTGTGCGTCCGCGCGTTCGTCAGGAGGTTGTCCACGACTTGCCGCAGCCGATCTCGATCGCCCTCGACGAATGCCGTGTCCTTCTCGAGCGTGATCGAACGCTCGGGATCGACCGCCCGCGCCGCGTCGACCGCCTCGCAGACGACATCGTCGAGCCGCAGCCGCTCGTGCTCCAGCGGCCGGCCTTCGTCGAGGCGTGCGAGCAACAACAGGTCGTCGACGAGGGCAGACATGCGTTCGGACTCGCGCGTGATCCCGCTCATCGAGCGAGCGAGATCGTCCGGTCGCTGGTCTGCGCCGCGGTCGAAGAGCTCCGCGTATGCGCGCACGGCGGCGAGCGGCGTACGCAGCTCGTGCGACGCGTCGGCGACGAACCGACGCAGGCGACGGTCGGACGCCTCGATGCGCGCGAGCATCGCGTTCAACGCCAGCCCCAGCCGGCCGACCTCGGTCCGCGGCTCGGCTCGCTCGACGCGCTTCGAGAGATCACCTGCGGCGATCGCGTCCGCGGTGTCGCCGATGGCGTCGAGCGGCCGGAGCGCCGCGCGCACTACCCAGAACCCGAGCGCGGCGACGGCGGCGAGAACGGCGAACGTGACGAGCAGCTCGATCACAAACAAGCGGTGCAGCGTGGAGTCGACACTCGTGAGCGGCGCCGCGAGCACGAGCGTCCCGGGACCGAACTCCGACACGCGCACGCGCCAGCGCTGGTCGCCGTCCGTTGCCGACGCGGTGAAGTAGCGCGCGTTGTCGTGACCGCCCTCGTCACCGCCGCGCCTTGGTCCGCTGTCGCCGGTCGGCGTCGTCCGGGTCGCGGTGATGCGTTCCGGAAGCTTCGGCGGCGCGGGCGGCTCGGTTCCTCGGAACTGCGGCACGAGCGCCTCGTCGGTGACCGCTCCCGACGGATCGCGCAGCTGGATGAAGTCGCCGGGCGCGGCCGCGGTGAGCGACGCCCCTCCTCCGTGCTCGACCGCGAAGCGCGCCGCATCGAGCGAGCGGTCGGTGCGATGGAAGAGAAACGATCGCAGTGACGTGTACGTGACGACGTCGGCCACGATCAGGCCGATCGCTGCGAGAACGGTCACGCCGACCAACAGGCGCGCTCGCAGCGAGAACCGCTCGAGCATCAGCTGCCTTCGTTGTCGAGCATGTACCCGACCTGCCGCACCGTTCGAATGAGCGGCGGACCGAGCGGGTCGAGCTTCTTCCGGAGGTAGCTCACGTACGTCTCGACGACGTTGGACGAGCCGCCGAACTCGTAGTGCCACACGTTCTGGAGGATCTGCGTCTTCGAGAGGACGCGCCTCGGGTTCAACATCAGGAACCGAAGGAGCTCGAACTCCGTTGCAGTCAGCTCGATCCGCTTTCCGTCACGGAACACTTCGTGCCGATCCTCGTCCAGCGACAGGTCTGCGAACTCGAGCACGCTCCCGGACTGGTCGCCGTTCGTCCGCCGCAGGATCGCGGCGGTGCGCGCGACGACCTCGCCGAGGCTGAACGGCTTCGTGACGTAGTCGTCGCCGCCCGCACGAAGCGCGGCGATCTTGTCCTCGGTTGCGTCGCGCGCCGTCAGATACAGCACCGCGGGATCGAAGCCCTTCGAGCGAAGCCGCTTGTGCACCTCGAGCCCGTCGAAGTCCGGCAGCATCCAGTCGAGCACGACGAGATCGGGCTCGAACTGCGCAGCGGCCGCCACCGCCTCCTTACCGGTCGAGGCGTGGATGACGTCGTAGCCCTCATAGCGGAGCGCCGTCGAGACGGCGTCGACAATCGACGGCTCGTCATCGACGACGAGGATCCGCTGTCGCTCCTTCGCGCTCATGGAGACATGGAAGCACGCCGGGCCGCGAGACTCGCGCGCTCGCTCACGATCGCTTGTCGAGCGTGACGGTGACAGTGCGCGTGTCGCCGCCTCGGACGACGGTGAGCTCGATCGTGTCGCCGGGTGCGTGGGCGTCGATCGCTGCCTTCAGCTCCGCGGAGGTTTCGACGGCGTTGCCGTCCACGCCCGTGATCACGTCGCCTCCGGTCGGGTACGACTGACCGCCGGACGTCTTCGTTCCCGTCGCGCCCTTCAGGCCTGCGTCAGCTGCCGCGCTACCCGGTTGCACTTCGACGATTGCGACGCCGGCCACTTCGCCGATCGCGCTCGCCGCTCCGGGCGGGATCGTCTGAACGCGGACGCCGAGCTGCGCGTGCGCGACGCTTCCGTTGGCGATCAGCGAGTCGGCAACTCGCTTGACGGTGTTCGACGCGACAGCGAAGCCGACACCGTCGTTGCCGCCGGAGTCGCTCTCGATCTGCGAGGTCACGCCGATCACCTTGCCGTGGAGGTCGAGGAGCGGTCCGCCGGAGTTGCCGTGATTGATCGCAGCGTCCGTCTGGATCGCGCCGGTGATCGTCGATCCGTCGGGTGCATCGATCTCGCGATCCGTTGCGCTGACGATTCCGCTCGTCACCGTCTCGTCGAGACCGAACGGCGAGCCGATCGCGACGACGCCGTCCCCGACTCGAACCTTCGACGAGTCGTCGAGCGAGAGCGGATGCAGCTCGCTCGCCGGGGCATTCACCTTCAGCACCGCGACATCGGTCGACGGGTCGGTGCCGACGACAGTTGCCGGGTAGCTCGAGCCGTCGGCGAACGTGACGTGGATCGAGCTCGCGTTGTCGGCGACGTGCTCGTTCGTGATCACGTGGCCGTCCGTGTCGTAGACGAACCCGCTCCCCTGCGCCTTGCTCTCTCCGCCCTGGCCGAACGGAACCGACTGCTGCGTGTCTCCTTGCGTGACGGTGATCTCCACCACGCCGTCGACGGCGCCGCGGTACACCTGGCCGACGCTGAGCTCCGATGCCGCCGCTACGGGTGCCGCGTCCGCGGCGGCGGCGGTGGTCGCCGAGCTGTCGTCTCCCGCGGCGCCGGCGTAGACCGCGGCACCGGCGCCGGCGCCCACGAGCGCAGCTGCCGCCACGAGCATGGCAAGAGTTCCTCTCGAAAAACTTCTGGGCATGTTCACGCCTTTCGTTTCGGTTCCGGATCCATCGGAGCAGCGCTTCCTGTGAGTCAGCTGTGAACGCGCTCGGCGCCCGCTACGAGCGCTCGGAGAACCCGCGCAGCGTTTTCACAGCAAACGCCCAGGCTCGACTGCGACGATCACGAGGCTCCACCGGGAAGCGAGGCCCGGATCGGAGCGCCCTCCAGCATGTGAGCGGCGCCGCACTCCCCACCACAACTCTGCGGCGCCGCTCATTGCCCGCGGTTCGGGCCGCTCATGGGACGCACACAGCCGGCTCTCAGCGCGCTCTCAGAGGAGCCGCCTACGGTGCTAGGCATGGAACCCCACACCTTCCCCCCGCCCGGCCGGTTCGGCCATGCCTTCTTCCCGCCCGCTCACCCGTACGAGAGCGGCACGAGCACGATCGAATGGGTGATCTTCGCGCTCCTGCTGACGACGCTCCTTCTCGTCGGCGCGAGCCTCGCGCTCGCTTGGTCAGCCCGGAATGCACGAGTCGCTGGGCCGGCTCCGCCGCCCGGTTTCCGCCGCGGACCGCGTCGAGGCGGCCCGTTTGCGATCCTCGGCGAGCGCTACGCCCGCGGCGAGATCAGCCGCGAGGAGTTCGTCCGCGCCACCGACGACCTGCGAGCGTCACAGTCACCGTCGGACGCACCGACACTCGAAACTCCGCGCGACGAGGAGTGACGAGCCTCCCTTCACTCAATCGAGCGATTGGACGCCGAGCCATTGAGACCCGACAACAAAGGTCTGCGGTGTACGAACTCTGGAGGTCTGCGGCAATGGATCTTTCGAAGAACGCCCTGTGCGGGTGGCTCCGGCTACTTGGCTGGGAGATCGAGACGTCCTCCGATCGGGACGGCGTCTTCGCGGTTGCTCGGCGGCTCAAGAACGGTGATGTGCAAATCGCGGCGGCTACGGCTCCACGTCACAGCCAGCTGCCGGCTGCGATCTTCGAGGCCGTCTACGGCCGCGAGTACGTCGCCGCGTAGGTAGCGGAACGACGAAATTTCGCGGCTGAGCCGCGAGACTGAGATAGAACTTGGGGCGGGTCGTGGCGAGAGAGCCACGACGCCGCCTCTTCGAATGAGCAGCCGCAGTCGCAGGAGCAGGCAAGCGCTGGCCTTTGCGATGGTGACTGCAGCAGGCGCAGTCTCGATGTCGGCAGGTGCGACCACACCGTGGCGGGTGTTCGCGAAAGCGACCGGCAGTGACGTGTTCGCGGTCGCACGTGCGACCGGAACGGCTGCACACCCGCGGGCGCTCGAAGTTCGGGTCGATGCGACGCCCACGCAAACGGCGCGCGGGCCGTGGCGCGTTACGTGCACGGCGCGGTCCGGCGCCACGAGAACGACATTCGGCACTGCGGCAGGAACGACACCCTTCACGCGGCTCCTCCCGATCACAATCGCCGGGGCGGCCAGCTGCGTCGTATCGGCGAAGTCACAGCTCGGACTGGGCGGCACGCTTCGCGTCTACCTCCTGCGGAAGTAGACCGCGTTCCGCGCGGCTCGCAAGGCAAGCCCCGCAGTGCGCGGGGCTCTTCGCTCATCGGGGCGCCGAGATTCGAACTCGGGACCTCCAGTCCGCGTCAACCAGATGCGACCAGATGCACCTTCGCCCGTTTTCGCTCAACGATGCGGCCTCCCCCATTCGCACGGATGCAACGAAATGAGCCCTGTAGCGACCAGTCCGTGCGCGCGCCGTACGCGCAACTGGCGCGCCTATGTCGGGTCTTGTTCCGCGGCCTTCTGCTCGAAGCGGAACCCGAGCCCGCGATCCGCCGACTTCCGCTCGTACGTGATTTCGACGCGAGCGAGCGAGTCTGGCCGCTCGAATCCGCGGGTGACAGCCCGCAGGCGGGACTCTTGCTACCGGTTCGCCGTACTCCGCGCCGTGGCGGCGGCCCGGGTAGCGAGGTCGGGTCGTGGGTGCGAGGCTTCCAGCTGTGCGCGTTTTGCCGATGAGGCGTGACGCCGTGATTGCGCTGCTCGCCCTCGCCGCAGGGGGTGGGGCCGTGCTGCTCGTGCTCGCGAGCGACCGTGAGCGCTCTCCGGCTGGGGTGTCGGCGGCGGTCGCGTTGCTGGTCGGCTGGGCCTATATCGGCAGCGGCCTGATCGCGCGGCGGCAGCGGCCGGAGAACCGGCTGGGCGTCGTCATGGTGTTCATCGGTTTCGCGTGGTTCGCGACGTTTCTCGCCGACGCCAGCTCATCGCTCGTTTTCACCGTGGGCAAGGCGCTCGAGTCGATCTACCTACTCGGGTTCGTCTACCTGGTGCTTTCGTTTCCGACCGGAAGGTTGGGCGGCAAGTTCGAGCGGGCGCTGATCACGTCCGGGTTCGTGCTCGTCACGGTGGTCGAACTGGCGTGGCTGCTGTTCGCCGACTCGCGCTCGCAGATCTGTTCCCGGTGTCCGGAAAACGCATTCGAGATCACGCGCAACGACAGCGTCGCCAGCGGGCTGCTGCAGGGGCAACGCACGGTTGGCGTGGTGCTGTCGATCCTGACTGTCGTGCTGCTCGTTCATCGCTGGCGGAGGGCGAGCGCTCCCGAGCGGCGGGCCGGTGCACCTGTCTTGTGGGCGGGCAGCGCGATGTTCGCGGCGCTCGCGTTTTCGGTCGCGAATGACATCTTCGATCACCCGCTCGGCGAGGGCCCGGCGTGGACGCGCGAGCTGATGTTCGCCTCGATTCCGGTCGCGGTGTTGGCGGTGCTGTTGCAGCGGCGGCTTGCGCGCGGTGCGGTAGCCGGCCTCGTGGTCGAGCTCGGAGAAGGCGCAACCTCCATCGGTCTTCGGGAAGCGCTCGCCCGAGCGCTCCGCGATCCTTCCCTGGAAGTCGCGTACTGGGTTCCGGCGAGCGATCGTTACGTCGACGCCGAAGGGGCGCCGCTGCAGCTGCCGCAGGCAGGCGGCGAACGGGCGGCGACGGTTGTCGAGCGCAACGGAGAGCCGGTTGCGGCGCTGATCCACGACCCGGCGCTCGCCGACGACAGCGAGCTCGTGCGCTCGGTTTGCGCCGCCGCGGCGCTCACGCTCGAGAATGCGCGCCTGCAGGCGGAACTGCGCGCGCGGCTGGCCGAGCTGCAGGCCTCGCGCGCGCGGCTCGTCGAGGCGACCGAGACGGAGCGGCGGCGGATCGAGCGCGATCTGCACGACGGAACCCAGCAGCGGCTGGTCTCGATCGCGATGACGCTCGGTCTCGCGGAGTCCAAGCTCGCGACAGACCGGCCGGCGGTCGAGCCGGTTCTGCGCGAGGCGCGCGACGCGCTGACGCTCGCTCTTGCGGAGCTGCGCGAGCTGACGCAGGGGATCCGGCCGGCGATCCTGGTCGAGCGCGGGCTCGCAGCAGCGCTCGACGACTTGTCGAGGCGAGGCGCGCTGGCGGTCCGGCTCGATGTCTCGGTCAGCGGCAGGCTTCCCGAGCAGATCGAAAGCGCTGGCTACTTCGTCGTCAGCGAGGCGCTCGCGAACGCCGCCAAGCACTCGCACGCGAGCGAGGTGCATCTCGCTGCAGCGGAGACGGAAGGTCTGCTCGTGCTCGAGGTCTCCGACGACGGCATCGGTGGCGCAGCTGCCGGCGGCGGCTCCGGTCTCCGCGGTCTCGCCGACCGGGTCGAGGCGCTCGGCGGGCGGCTGACGGTCGCCAGTCCGCCCGGTCGCGGCACGACGATCCGCGCCGAGATCCCATGCGCGTAGTCGTCGCCGACGACGTCGTAATCCTGCGCGAAGGCTTGGCGCGCCTGCTCCAGGAGGCCGGATTCGAGGTGGTCGGGCTCGCAGGCGACGCCGACGAGCTCTGCGCGCTCGTCGACCGGACGAAACCGGATGTCGCGATCGTCGACATTCGGATGCCGCCGACGCACACAGACGAAGGCCTCCGGGCCGCGAAGCAGATCCGTGAGCGCTGGCCGCAGGTAGGCATCCTCGTGCTCTCTCAGTACGTGCAGGCGCGCTATGCCGTCGAGCTACTCGCGCACGGAACCGAGCGCGTCGGCTATCTGCTCAAAGACCGCGTCTCCGATCTCGGCGAGCTGTCGGCGAGCGTGCGGCGGATCGGCGAGGGCGCTTCGGTGCTCGACCCGGCCGTGGTGGCGCAACTCGTCGGGCAGCGGCGCAAGGGAAATACGCCGCTCGAAGAGCTGACCGACCGCGAGCTCGACGTCCTCGCGTTGATGGCCGAGGGCCGCTCGAACAAGGCAATCGCCGAGCGCCTCTTCATCACCGAGCACACGGTGGAAAAGCACGTCAAGAACATCTTCGCCACGCTGCGGCTGCCGCCATCGGACGACGACCACCGGCGCGTACTGGCGGTCGTCACCTTCCTCAACGCCGCCTAGTACCGGCCAGCCCTACTCCGCAAGTGTGCGGCTGCCCGGCTGGGCAGGGGAGGCAAGCGGTGCGAGCCTCGACGCACATGCCAAGGAGGTCGAAGATGAGCATCGGAAGCTGGAGCATCGGCCACCCGCGCCTCGCGGTCGCAGCGTGGGTCGCATTCGTCGCCGTCTCGATCGCACTCGGCGCGATCAGCGGCACGAAGACGCTCGACAACGGCGCGACCGGGGAGTCGGCGCGCGGTTACACACTGATGAACGCGTACAACCTGTGGGGCTCGGCACGTGAGCTCGCCTACCTGCACTCCGTGCACGCGCCGGTGTCAGCCGCGGCCGTACGCGACGTCCGGGCGCGCTTCCGCCGGCTGGGCCTCGCGCCTGAGGTCAAGCGTTCCGCCGACCGGCGCACCGCGGTTGTCGTCGCGGACGCGACGCAACCGGGAACGGCGGAGGCGATGCGCGCCGCGGTCGCGGCCGCGGCACGTGCGCACCCCGACCTGACGATCGCGGAGACGGGCGACATCTCTGCAGACGAGGCGCGGAACCGGTCCGTCGACCGTGACCTGCACCGCGCGGAGCTGCTCTCGATTCCGGTGACCTTCGTCGTGCTGCTGTTTGCGTTCGGCTCGCTCGTGGCCGCGCTCGTCCCCGTCCTGCTGGCGCTGAGCGCAGTTGCGGCCGGCCTCGGGCTGCTCGGGCCGCTCAGCCAGCTGTTCCCGGTCGAGGACAGCGCGAAGACGGTCGTGCTCCTGATCGGAATGGCCGTCGGTGTCGACTACGCCCTCTTCTTCGTCGTCCGCTCGCGGGCGGAGCGGAAGCGCGGTCTTGCGACCGAACAGGCGCTCGAGACGACCTTGCGTACATCAGGCCGGGCGGTCGTCGTCTCCGGCGGGACCGTCGCCGTCGCGATGGCGGGCATGTACCTCGTCGGCGTCCGCACGCTGAGCGGGATCGCGACCGCGGCCGTTGCCGTCGTCGTCTGCGCAGTGCTCGGCGCGATCTCGGTTCTGCCCGCGACGCTTCGCTTGCTCGGCCCGCGGATCGACCGCGCGCGCGTCCCCTTCTTGCCGCACGCGCGCACCGGCGACAGCCGCCTCTGGTCGACGATCGTCGACCGCGTCGCCCGCCGTCCGCTCGTCGCCGCCGCGCTCACGACCGCGCTGCTGCTCGCGCTGGCCGCTCCGGCGCTCTCCCTGCGCCTGTCGAAGCCGAGCGACCTGGCGCTGACCGCGCAGAGCGAGCCCGCGCTGAAGACGCTCGCGGCGGTGCGCCGCGCGTTCCCGAGCGCCGGCGAGACGGCAGTCGTCGCCGCGCACACGAGCAGCGCGACGCCGACGCAGCTCGAGCGGCAGTTGCGAGAGCTCAGCCGGCTCGCGGTCGCCGAAGGCATCGCGAACCCGCCGCTCGATCCCGTCCGTATTGTCGCGGCCGGCAGTGGGAGTGCCGGTGCGCTCTTCCTGCCGCTAACCGGGAACGGCGCCAACACCTCGAGCCGCCGCGCCGTCGATCAGCTGCGCCGGCGCCTGCTCCCCGCGACTGTCGGTCGCCTTCCCGAAGCGGAGACCGCAGTGACGGGCTCGACCGCCGAGGATCTCGACTTCACGCGGCAGATCCGGCACGCGCTCCCGTTCGTGCTCGCGTTCGTGCTCCTGCTCTCGTTCTCGCTCCTGCTCGTCGCTTTCCGCTCGCTCGTCGTGCCGCTCAAGGCGATCGTGCTCAACCTGCTCTCGGTCGGGGCGGCGTACGGCGCGCTGGCGCTTGTCTTCGAGCATCACTGGGCGCAGCCGATCCTCCGTTTCCACTCGAACGGCACGATCGTTTCCTGGCTACCGCTCTTCCTCTTCGTCGTGCTCTTCGGGCTCTCGATGGACTACCACGTCTTCATCCTCAGCCGCGTCCGCGAAGCCGTCGACCACGGCGAGCCAACCGAGACGGCCGTCCGACGCTCGATCGCCGCGACCGCTGGCGTGGTCACCGCGGCGGCGGTCGTCATGGTCGGCGTATTCGCCCTCTTCGCCACACTCTCGTCGCTCGAGCTGAAACAAGCCGGCGTCGGACTCGCCGCCGCCGTCCTCATCGACGCAACGCTGATCCGCGGTGTCCTGCTCCCGGCAACGATGAAGCTGCTCGGCGACCGGAACTGGTACTTGCCACGGCGGCTGCGGTGGCTTCCACAGCGAAACGAGTCACTGGCGTGATCACCTGCTTAAGTCACCTGGCTCCGCAGT
>JBKPRX010000145.1:0-17634 GCA_046734795.1 Actinomycetota bacterium | reverse complement strand
GGCGAGATCCCGAGCAGATCGAAGTGCGCCTGGTTGCGCGGGTCGTTCACGCGCGCGATCACCTTCGGCACGTGGTAGCGCTCCTGCGCGATCTGGCAGATGACGATGTTGTCCTCGTCGTCGCCGGTGAGCGCGAGGAGGAAGTCGGGCGGTCGCGCGATGCCGGCGCGTTCGAGGACGTGGAGCTCGGTCGCGTCGCCGTGCTGCACCTGGTGCTCGAACTCCTCTTCGAGCTGTGCAAACCGTGCGCCGCGCTGCTCGATCAGCGTCACCTCGTGGCCGAGCCGCATCAGGGTGCGCGCGACGTTCGCACCGACCTTGCCGCCGCCCGCGATGAGCACGTACATCAGCTGCCGACCTCGACCCTCGCCTGCGGCACCTCGCACGAGCGCACCGCCTCGATGAGGACGTCGATCGCCGTCTTCGTCGGGCACACCGTCCGAAGCCCGAACTGCGCTGCGTAGAAATCGGCACGTGCAGGATCGAGCACTCGGACGACGACGCAGCCGACGCCGAAGCGCATCTGCGCGACCTGGCCGATGACGATGTTCGTGTTGTCGCCGTCGGTGGCGACGACGACGGCGTCCGCGTCTTCGATGCCGGCCTCGCGAAGCTTGTCCACGTCCATCCCGTGGGCGACGATGAAGCGCCCCGGCCAGCGGTCGCCGAGCCGGCTCAGCGCCTCCTCGTCCTCGTCCACGACGGTGACGTCCCACCCTTCCTTGGTGAGTTGGACAGCGATCGAAGAGCCCACGCGGCCGGAGCCGATGACAAGTGCTTGCACAGTCTCAGCCTAGCGCGAGGCCACGCCGCGAAAGCTCGAACCGTCGCTACACGACCTCTTCGAGCACGCCTTGCGGGAACGCGACGATCAAGACCTCGCACGGCGCCTTTCGCAGCACGTACTCGACCGTGGGCGAGAAGAAACGCGACCGGCGACGCCAACGCGGATGCGACCCGAGGACGATGAGGTCGGCGTCGCGCTCGCGCGCCTCGCGCACGATCGCCTCGCCGATGGAGCGGGTGCGGACGGTCTCGGTCTGGACGTCGACGCCGTTCTCGTGCCCGAGCAGCTTCGCCTCGGCGAGTGCGGCGTGCGCGGCCTCTTCCAAGTCGATGAGCTCCGCGTCGAGCGGCAGGTCCAGCGGAACGCGGATCACGTAGAGCGCCTCGACCGACGCGTTGCGCTCCTGTGCGAGCTTGATTGCGGTCGCAGCCATCTCTTCGCCGATCTCACCGAGCTTCATCGGCACGAGGATCCGCGCGAACTTCGCCTCCGGCAGCACCTGCTCGTCGGCGCTCACGACGTGCTCGAGGACGCCCTCGCCGCTTCGGCGCCGCACGATCACATAGAGCGCGATCCCGATCGCAAGCCACACCGGCCCGCCGTAGCGCGCGCCGGCGTGCGTGTACATCGCGGCGACGAAGACGAGCGTGGTCGCGACCGTGCCGACCACGGACGGGATCGGCACCCCGCGCACGGTGAACGGAACCCGGAACGGACGGCGCAGGTCGGGTCGCGTCTTGCGCAGGCGGATGACCGCGAGCTGCGCGGCCGTGAACGCGAGCAAGACGCCGAAGCTGTAGAGGCTCGCGAGGAAGTGGATCGGCCGCGCGAATCCGGCGGTCCCGAGAATGAGCGCGATCGCAATCGCTCCTGCGGCGACGAGCGACTGCGGCGCGACGAGCGAGCGTCGATTCAGCCTGCCGAAGACGCGTGGCAGCTGGCCGTGCTCGCCGAGCGAGTACGCAAGTCGTCCGAAGCCGGACATCGAGGTCGTCGCGGCGGCCAAGAGGACGAACGCGCCGGTGATGCCGACGTACACGCGGACGCACGAGACGGCCCAATCGGGAATGTGACCGCCGAGTGCGGCGACGATGCCCATCAGCGGCGCGCGCAGCCAGTCTTCGCCGAGCGCGGTCTGCCCGTTCTCGACCGGGAACGCGGAGAGCGCGACGATCGCGATGAGGACGTAGACGATCACGACCAGCGTGATCGCGCTGAAGAGGCTCCGCGGCAAATCGCGGCCGGGGCGGCGGACTTCCTCCGCGAGATTGGCGACCGTCTCGAGGCCGGTGTAGGCGAGCATTGCGAGCGGAAGGGCGAACGCGATCTGCGTCCACGTGGGCGTGACGCCGAGCGAGATGCCTTGCGTGAGCGCGTGCGGCGAGAAGAGGAACGCGAAGCCGAGCACCACGAGCAGAAGCTGCGTGACGAGGTCGAGCAACGGCAACGTGACGCCGAAGCTATAGAGCCGCGTTCTCTTGACGAGGCGCACGACCACGATTCCCGCGATCACGAGAACGGCGACGATCGTGTCGCCCGGGCTGCGGGCGATCGCGTTCCAGCCGATCGCCTCGCCGAAGTAGTGCGGCAGGACGAGCGCCGAGAGCGCGATCACGATCAGGTAGTCGAGGAAGAGCGCCCAGCCGGTGACGAAGCCGGCGAGGTCGTTGAACGCGATCCGGACGAACGTCGCGGCTCCGCCGGTCTCGCGGATCGCAGCGGTTCCTTCCGCGTACGAGAGCGCGACGATCAGGAAGACGAGGCCCATCAGCGCGAGCACTGCTGGCGTCAGCCCGAGCGCGTGCAGCGCGATCACTCCGAGCGCGAAGTAGATCGACGAGGCGATCTCGCCGTAGGCGATCGAGGCAAGATCCGGTGCGTCGAGGACTCGCTGGAGCCGCGGGAGCTTGCGTGCCATTCGCCGTGAGCCTAGCCGCGCCGGAGGAGATGCAATCGGCCTGCGCCGAGCGCGATAAAGAGGGCGCCGAAGAGGAAGCCGGCAAGGCCACCGCCGTGCAGCGCGGTGACGACGAGCAACGCGAAGCCGATCCCGATGAAGACGATTGCGAATCCGGCGACCGCGCGCCGGTAGAGCTTCACGACGTGGCTCCGGTCAGCTCCTGCGTGCGTGACGCGGCGACCATGACGCGCGTCGGCGCGTGCTTGAGGACGAAGTCGACCGTGTCGCCGAAGATCGCGCTTCGGCGCGTCATGCGTCGCCGGCGCGGAGTCCCGATCACGATGATCTCGCTCCCGCGGCGCGCCGCCTCGTCGACGATCGCCCGGCCCGCGCTGCGCGCGCGCACGATCCTCGGGATCACGCGCACGCCGTAGGTCTCGCCGATCGCGCGCGCCTCGTCGAGCTGGTGGTTCGCTTCCTCGACCTCGTCCGGCAGCTCCGAGTCGAGCGGCAGATGGAGCGGCACCTCGATCGCAGTGACGGCGACGATCGACGCGCGCCGCTCGGTTGCGAGCCGGCACGCCATATCCATCGCCTCGTCCGACGGATCGCCCGGGGCGATCGGCACGAGGATGTTGCGGTACTCGAGCGCGGCCGCGGGCCCGATGATCACCGGCGCACGTACCGTGACCCGCATCGGCTCGTGCACGACGCGAGTCCTGTAGAACGCGTAGAAGACAAAGCCGAGCGCGAGCCAACCGAGGCCTGCGTAACGCGACGGCGCGTCCTGGACCACGACGACGAGCCACGCGACACCGGTGCCGAGGCCGCCGAAGATCGCAAAGAGCGGCCACTCGACTCCGCGGACGCGCAGGTTGAATCGCGCATGGAACACGCCTTCTTCGCGCGCGGTCATGCGTCGCAGCTGGATCAGCGACGCGTGGGCGATCGTGAACGAGAGCATCGCGCCGAAGGCGTACATCCGTCCGAGGAAGTCGACCTGCCCGGACAGCAAGAAGAGCGTCGGCGCGATGCCCGCGAAGACGATGAGCGAGAGCGACGGCGTCTTGAGACGCGGGTGCAGACGCCGGAAGACCTCCGGCAGCTGCCGGTACGACGCCATCGCGTAGGTGATGCGCGATGCGCCGATGACGCCCGCGTTGGTTGCGATCAAGAGAATCGTCGCCGCGAGGATGCCGACGTAGACCTTCGCCGCATCCAGCACGCTCCCGTGCAAGCCGAGGTTCTCGACGAGGCCGAGCACCGGGTCGTTCTTGAAGCCTTGCGGCGGATCCTGACCGAGCTGCGTCACGTACTCGCCGCCCTTCTTCACGACCGGCAACGCCGTCAGCGCGATCGTCGGCAGCGTGAAGTAGATCGCGAACACCGCGATCGCGACCCAGCGAATCGCGCGGGGGACCGCACGCAGCGGGTCGCGCGCCTCCTCCGCAAGGTTCGAGACGGTCTCGATCCCGGTGTACGCGATCATCGCCACCGGGATCGCGAGTGCGAAGTTCGCCCAGGTCGGCGCGACGCCCCAGTGCACGTTCGCCGTCAGGGTGTCGTAGTCGAAGATGAGCACAAACCCGAGCAGCACGAGCAGGAGCTGCGTTGCGAAGTCGATCACGGCGAGAACGACGTTCAGGCTCGCTGCCTCTTGGATGCCGACGATGTTCAGCGTGACGAGGAACCACGTGACGGCGATCCCGACGACGACGTCCCATGGTGTCGTCCGCAGCGGCTCGTAGAAGATCGCGAGGTAGTGCGGAACGAAGATCACGGAGATCGCGATCGTGATCACGTAATTCAGCATCTGAGCCCACGCCGCTCCAAACGATACGACCTCGTTGAACGCATGCCGCGCGAAGCTCGACGAGCCGCCGGCCTCGGGATAGCGCACGGTGCCCTCGGCGTACGTTGCGGCGGTCGCGGCGAAGATGAGGCCGCTGATCAGGAAGACGACCGGCGTCAGCCCGAGCGCGATCCCGGCCGTCAAACCGAGCGCGTAGTAGATCGACGAGCCGACGTTGCCGTAGGCGGTGGCGAAGAGCGCCGGCGTCCCGAGGACGCGCTCGAGCCCTTGCTGGCGGCGCCGTCGAGCCACGGGCGAAACTTACGCCGTGCGGCGGCGGCCGCATCTGCCTACCGCTCCACGGCTCGGCCGACACTGGCCGGCGCCGAAGACTCCGCGACGAAACAGCACGGAGCGCGCCGGAGACCGCGATCTCCGGCGTGCGCAGTTCGGTTGTTGTCATCGCGCGGCGCAAGCCGCGCGACGGCTAGCCGTGAATGGAAATCACAAGCGGGATGATCAGGATCGCGACGATGTTCGCGATCTTGATCATCGGGTTGATCGCGGGCCCCGCCGTGTCCTTGTACGGGTCGCCGACCGTGTCGCCCGTCACCGCGGCGGCGTGCGCTTCTGAGCCTTTGCCGCCGTACTCGCCGTCCTCGATCAGCTTCTTCGCGTTGTCCCAGGCGCCGCCGCCGGAGGTCATCGCGATCGCGAGGAACAAGCCCGTGACGATCGTGCCGATCAAGAGACCACCGAGCATCTTCGCGCTGATGATCCCGACGACGATCGGTACCCCGATCGGCACGAGTGCCGGCAGGATCATCGACTTGATCGCCGAGCCGGTGACGATGTCGATCGCGCGTCCGTACTCCGGGCGCGAGGTGCCTTCCATGATCCCCGGGTCTTCGCGGAACTGGCGCCGCACCTCCTCCACGACCTCGCCGCCGACCCGGCCGACGGCCTGCATCGCGAGCGATGCGAAGAGGAACGGCATCAGTCCACCGATGAAGAGGCCGGCGATCACCCACGCGTCGGAGAGCTGGAAGGTCACGCCGCCGAGGCTGCTCCCGGCGCCCTGCTCGTGGAGACCGTCTGCGTACGAGCCAAAGAGGACGAGCGCCGCGAGCGCAGCCGAGCCGATCGCGTAACCCTTCGTCACGGCCTTTGTCGTGTTACCGACGGCGTCGAGCGGGTCGGTGATCGCGCGGACCTCCGGCGGCAGATCCGCCATCTCGGCGATCCCGCCCGCGTTGTCGGTGACCGGGCCGTACGCGTCGAGCGCGACGATGAGTCCGGTCATCGAGAGCTGCGCCATCACTGCCACGCCGATGCCGTACAGACCGGCGAAATGGTTCGCGAGCAAGATCCCGGTCGCGATCACGATCACCGGAGCTGCAGTCGCCTGCATTCCGACCGCGAGGCCTTCGATGATGTTCGTCGCGTGGCCCGTCTGCGATGCGCGAGCGATCGACTTCACGGGATTCCAGCGCGTACCGGTGTAGAACTCGGTGATCGCGACGAGCAAGAAGGTCACTGCGAGACCGATGAGCGCGGAGCCGTAGAGATTGTCGAAGCCGTACGGGCCGCTCGAGTCGAAAGCGGTCGTGACCGGCCAGAATGCGAGCGCAGAGAGCAGCGTCGCGACGATCACAGCGCGGTAGAGCGCGTTCATGATGTTGCCGCCTTCGCGCACGCGCGCAAACTGGACGCCGATGATCGACGCGATGATCGAGACGCCGCCGAGCACGAGCGGATACAGCCAGAGATCCGTTCCCGCGACGCGGCGCAGGCCGGTGATGCCGAGCAGCATCACTGCGACCGCGGTCACGGCATATGTCTCGAAGAGGTCGGCTGCCATGCCGGCACAGTCGCCGACGTTGTCGCCCACGTTGTCCGCGATCACGGCCGGGTTCCGCGGATCGTCCTCGGGGATGCCGGCTTCGATCTTGCCGACGAGGTCCGCGCCGACGTCGGCTGCCTTCGTGTAGATGCCGCCGCCGAGACGCGCGAAGACGGAGATCAGCGAACCGCCGAACGCGAGCCCGATCAGGTCGTCGATCGCCGAGCGTGCCGAGTTGTCGAGCCAGTCGGTGAGAACCCAGTAGTACCCCGCGACACCGAAGAGCCCGAGACCGACGACGAGCAGGCCTGTGACCGAGCCCGCGCGGAACGCGACGTTGAGCGCAGGCGACAGCCCGCGGCGCGCAGCTTCCGCAGTGCGCACGTTCGAGCGGACGGCGACGTTCATCCCGATGAAGCCGGCAGCGGCGGAGAGAATCGCGCCGATCAGGAAGCCGACCGCGGTCCCCCAGCCGAGCTTGTCGTAGAAGCCGAGGAGGAGAAACGGGACGATCGAGACGACCGCGATCGTCGTGTACTGGCGGCGGAGATACGCAGCAGCGCCCTCCTGGACGGCGCGGGCGATCTCCTGCATGCGCTCCGTTCCCGCCGGTTGCTTGAGCAGCCAGGTCGTGAGCCAGAGCCCGTAGACGACAGCCGCGCCTGCGCAGAGCAGCGCGAACAGCACTGCGTGATCGTGGAACCAGCTCATGGAGTGGACTCTCCCCTTCGTGTCACAAAGTCGACGCCGGAAGGACCGCGACGCGGCGTGCTTTCTACCACAAGCGGCGGCTGGAGCCGTCACATGCTCGCCAGTCGGCGAGAACCCCGCAGGCGCGTCCTTGCCGCAATCGGGCACGCAACCAGCCGCCGCCGCTACCGCCCGCCGCGTCGCCGGCGGAACTGTTTGCGCTCTACGAAGCGGACCGCGGGAGCGTCAACCTCCTCGTGGCTCGCTGCGTGTTCGCGTTGCCTAGTTCAGCCGCCGGTAGCCCGCCGGCGTGCGCACGATCAGGCGGCGCGCGTAAAGCTCGAGGTATGCATCGGGATCGTGCTCGATGCGTCGCGCGTAGCGAAGGATCGCGTCGACGTACGACCACGACGGGTTGTAGCGATGAAGCGCGCCGCGCAGGTCGCGCGGCGCACCCGCGGCACGGAGGAATCGACCGGCGGCGAGGATCGCCTCGTGCGGGTCGTGCACGTCGCCGTGCCCGTACGTCGCCCACGTCGACGGAATGAACTGCATGGGGCCTTGGGCGCCCGCGACGCTCTCGTTGCGGAGGCGGCCGAAGTCGGACTCCACGAAGTTGATCGCGGCGAGCACTTCCCAATCGACTGCGGAGCGGCGCTGCGCCTCGCCGAAGTAGCGCTTCAGCTCGAGCGCCGGCCTTGCGGATCCGACGCGGAACGCAGCGAGCGGCCGCGGCGGCGTCAGACGTGCGAGCTCCGCGTGCGCCGCGACGTCGTCGCGAATCTCGCGCGCGAGCCGCGACGGCAGCTTCGCGAGCACGCGGCGCTCGAGCTCAGGCGAGCCCGCAAGCCGAAGTTCGAGCCATTGCTCGCGCACGGCCGGCTGCACGACCGCCGCCGGCGGGGCGCCGCGACCGCGCCAGTCGCCGATCGCCTGCCGCAGCGCGAGGTCGGCCGCGACGAGCGCCGCGGCGACCGTCACGTTCCTGAGCCGGCCGCGGCGTCGGCGTACGCGAGCTGCAGGCTCGCGACGACCTCCTTGACGCCGTTGGCCGCGTCTTCCGGAAGGAGCGGCTGCAACGCGCGCAGCGACTCGATCGCAAGGCGCGCCTGGTCGAGGTCGCGCACTTCCGGCGCGAGCTTGCCGAAGCCGAACGACGCGAGCAGCGAGCAGGTGTGGACGAGGAAGTCCTCGACCTTCGCTTTGCGAAGCTCCTCGACGAGCTGCTGCGCGCTCGGCTCTTCGGGACGCGGCTCGGCCGAAGCGTCCTCAGGTTCCGACACGCGACCCCTCCTCCTCGAGCCGGCCGGCTGCGACCTGCTCCGCGAAGATGTCTTCCATCGTGGCGCCCTCTTCGTGGCGCGCGATCTGCCGCTCGGCCGCGTTCCGTTCGGGAATCGCAAGCCAGGGCGTGACGCCGAGCTCGTTCGCGACCGGCTGCACCCACTCGACGAGCTGCTCGAGCCGCGCCCTCGCCGGAATCTCCTCGCCACGCTCGAGATCGAGCAGCTTGCCCGAGAGCCCGTGCCGGATCGCCCGCCAGAAGTTCTCCTCCAGCAACCGACCCGACCACGTCGGCAACGGCTCGCCCTCGTCGAGCGCGCGCGCAGAACGCGCTGCAAGTGCGTAGGCAAGCGCGGCAACGGAGCGTGACTCACCGAGGTCGGGCTGCGCGTCCATGATCCGGATCTCGACTGTCGGAAACGCAAGGTGCGGCCGCACGCTCCACCAGAGCTGGGTGTGCTCGTCGATCGAGCGTGTCGCGTAGAGGAAGCGCACGTATTCCTCGAAGGTGCGCCAGTCGCCGTAGGGCTCCGGGATCCCGCAGCGCGGGAACATACGCGTGAAGATCTCGGTGCGCGCTGAGTGCAGATAGGAGAACACGCCCTCGACGAACGTCGAGCTCGCCGAGAGCGCAAGCAGCTCCGGTAAGAAGCACCGCAGCGCGTCGCAGACACCAATCGCGCGATCCGGACCGTTGACGCCGACATGCACGTGCAGGCCGAACGTGTTGTTCCGCCACACGACATAGCGGAGGATCTCGTCGTTCCGCCGGTAATGCGGCGTGTCGATCAACCGCTGTGACTTCCAGTCGCTCCAGGGATGCGCACCGGTCGAGGCGAGGCCGACGCCGACTCGGTCTGCGAGCGCGCGCAGCTGGACGCGCCGTTCACCGACTTTCGACGCCGCCTCCGCGAACGTGTCGCACTTGCCCGTGCGCACCTCGACCTCGGAGGCGATCAGCTCGCCCACGATGTGCTCCTCGAGCTCGGTGCCGGCAGCCGCCGCGTAAAGCTCCTCGAACCGATTCGCGAGCTCGAGCGTCGCGGGTTCGAGGATCGCGAACTCTTCCTCGACGGCGACCGATAAATCCGTGCCCGACTCGAACTGCTCGCGCGCGAAGCGGAGTTGCTCGTCGGGACTCAACCGCTGCGCGTCGCCCACGGAGGAAGCCTAGTTCGCCCTGCTCGTGGCAGGCAGCTCGTCGGCGAGCGAGCGAAGGCGCGGTAAGACGAGGAGCGCCGGCACGAGCGGGAGCCAGAGCGTGAAGAACCGGTAGACGAGCGTCGCCAAGAGAGCCGACGCGAGCGGAACTCCGACCGCCGTCAGCGTGAGCGTGAGCCCGGCTTCTATCCCGCCCGCTCCGCCTGCCGGTAGCGGTAGCGCAGTGACGACGTACGCCGTCGTATACGCGAGCACGAGCGGCACGAGCGCGAGGTCGACGTCGAACGCGCGCAAAGCGGCGTAGAGCGCGAGCACGTCGCCCGCCCAGAAGACGACGAACCCGAAGACCGCCGCCGGATGGACGTGCGGTCGCAAGAGGATGCGACGGACGAGGACAACACCGCCGATCGCATCTGCAAGCGCCGCGCGCAGCGCGCGCACGACACGCTCTCGGAGCGACGCACCCGATTGCTCAGGCGGCGGCGACGCCGTGAAGCGGCCGACCCGCCTCGGCGAGGTCACCCACAACGCCGCGACGAGGCAAACCGGGACTGTGACGAGCCAGCCCAGCTCCATCCCGAGTGGCGTGTTCGCTTCGTCGTCGGCTACAGCGACCGCCGCGAGCGCCGCTGCGAAGACGGCGAGCACGGCCCACTCGAGCGTGTTGAGCGCGAGCACGCGACGCACCGCGTCGTGCCTGCGCTCGCCTGCCCGGTGCAGCGCCCAGTAGTCGAGACCGAGCGTTCCCGCCGACGAGCCCGCGATGAAGGCGCCGAACCCGGCCGCAACGACGCGCGTCGACGTCCAGTACGAGAACTGCGGCCCGCCGTCGATGCGCGCGACGTCGCGATACGCGGCGATGTAGCCGGCATACGCGAGCATCTCGCCCGCAAAGCAGACGACGAACCAGCGCTTGTCCGCCTGCCGGAGCGCGTCGAGCATGTCGTCGAAGCTCGCAAAGCGGCCGACGAGAACGACCACGACGCCGACGAGGGCGAGCACGAGCAGGACGCTGAGGACGACGCGCCGGCGATCGAGCCGGAACGGCTCGCGTTCGCTCACGCTTCGAGCAGTCGCTCGGCGATGCGGGCCCAGCTCCAGTTCCGGACGACCGCGGCACGCGCGGCGAGCCCGAGCGCGCGTCGCTCCTGGGCAGAAAGCGCGAGCAGCTCGCGCAGCTTCGCCGCCAGCTCCTGCACGTCGCCGTTCTCGAACGCAGCGAGGTGCGCGCGCTCGGGTGGATACTCGGCTGCGATCCCCTCCGCCACCTCGGCGAGTCCGGAGTGACGAGCGACAAGTGGCGGTGCGCCTGCCGCAGCAGCCTCGGCCGCGACCATTCCGAAGGCCTCCGGGAAGATCGACGGAACGACGGCGACATCCGCGAGCGGAAGCAAGTGAACGAGGTGGCGGTGCTCGAGCGGGCCCGTGAAGAGCGTGCGCCCGGGCGCGGTCTGCTCGAGCTCTTCGCGGTAGTCGCCGAAGCCGACGATCACCGCGCGCGAGTCGACCTCCGCGAGCGCTTCGAGCAACAGGTGGACGCCCTTGTTGTAGATCAGCTTGCCGAAGTACACGATGGTCGGTTCGTCGTCGGCGAAGAAGCGCATGAATCGCTCGTCGTTTCCTTCGTCGGGAAGGCGCTCGTTGGCGTTGCCGGGATTCGGCGGGTCGTTGCGCGCCTCCGCGACCAGATCGGCGAGCGCGGCCGCGCGATCCTGAGGCACGAACTCGTCGACGTCGACACCCGGTGGAACCTCGTGCACGCGGTCGACGTGGCCGCAGACGTCCTCGAGCACTTCGCGGATGTGCCGGCTGCCGACGAACACCGCGGCGGCCTTCGCGAGTGCCTCGGCGCCGCGCTCGGCGAGGTCGGGGCGGCCCCGCATCGAGTACTCGAGCTCGGAGCCGTGAGCTTTGTTCACGAAGCTCGCCACGCGTGCGGCCGCGCCGACGGCCGCGCCCGGCAGGACGTGGTTCGTGAACACGTAGTCGGCCGGCAAGAGCTCGTCGATCGCGGCCGCGTTCGCGGCGACGTAAGCCTCGAGCTCCGGAGACGTGAAGTCCTGCAAGAGCTTCGCCTGCAGTCCTTCGTAGGCGTCTAGCACGAAGACCGGCAGGAGCCCGTCGGGCAGATCCGGAACGACAACCTTGGCCGAACCGACGTCGAAGTCAGCCGAATGTCGTTCCTGGCAGACGATCGTCACGTCGTGGCCGGCCTGGCTCCACTCGCGTGCCAGAGCCCGCGTGTAGACATTCGAGCCGGTTCCGCCAAGGAGATACCCGTGCCAGACGACGATGCGCACCGTCCGAGACGCTAGCCGCGCGAGGGCCGCGCGTCTCAGGCGAGGTGGAAGTAGAGCGCGTAGAGAAGCTCGACCGCCGGGTTCGACGTATGCACCTGCACGTCGTTCGGGACGTCAAGGAGCGCTTCGGAGTAGTTGAAGACGATGCGCACGCCGGCCTTCACGAGCGCGTCGGCAGCCTGTTGCGCGCTTCTCGCCGGCACGGCGAGGACACCGACGATGATGTTCTTCTCGCGGACGACGTCTCGCAGCCGGTCGTAATCGGTGACCTCGACGCCGCCGATCCGCTTGCCGATCTTCTCCGGATCCGTGTCGAACACGGCGGCGATGTTGATCCCGTGCTCGCCGAAGATCGGGGAGCTCGCGATCGCCTGGCCGAGGCGGCCGGCGCCGATGAGCGCGATGTTGTGCTGCCCCTGCGTCCGCAGGATCGTGCGGATCTCGCCGAGCAGCGAATCGATGTTGTAGCCCACCCCGCGCTTGCCGAACTTCCCGAACGCCGAGAGGTCGCGCCTGATCTGGGTCGCGTTGATGTTCGTGTAGTCGGAGATCTCCTGAGACGAGATCCGATCCTTCCCCATCTTCTTCGCTTGGGTCAGGACTTGGAGATACCGGGAGAGGCGCGCAGCGACTCCAACGGTGAGACGTTCGGCCAACGGGCCTCCTTGCGCTGCTCGGCCGAGTTTGTAACAGCCGGTGCAGTTCTACCAGGGGCCTCAGCGCTTTGCTTGTGCAACCGCCTTCCGAAAGGCGTCCGGCTGGACGTAGTACGTGAAGCGGCGGCGGCCCTCGATCTCGACAACCGGGATGAAGGCGCGGTATTCCGCCTCGAGCGACGGGTCCCCGCCGATGTCCACCTCGCGGAGGTCGAACTCGAGGTCCTCTGCGATCCGGGCGAGGATCGCACGCGCGTTTTCGCAGAGGTGGCAGCCCTCGGCGGTGTAGAGCACGACCTCGACGCTCACGCGCTCACGGGTAGATGCCGCGCGTCGTCGTCGCCTCGGCGACGCGCCGAACCGCGATCCCGTAGGCGGCGACGCGCATCGGAAGCTGCTGGTCGTGGGCGACGGCCCACGTCTCCGCGAACGCGCGACTGACGATGTCGTTGAGCTGCGCGTTCACCTCGTCTTCTCGCCAGAAGTACTCCTGCAGGCCTTGCACCCACTCGAAATAGGAGACGACGACGCCGCCCGCGTTCGCGAGCACGTCGGGAAGGATCAGCACGCCGCGATCTTCGAGAATCGCATCGGCTTCCGGAGTCGTCGGGCCGTTCGCACCTTCGCAGACGATGCGCGCGTGAACACGATCGGCGTTCTCGGCCGTGAGAACTTGCTCGAGCGCGCATGGGGCGAGGATGTCGCAGTCGAGGGCGAGCAGCTCGTCGGGAGCGATCTCCTCCGCGCCGTCCATTCCCGCAAGCGCACCGAGCTCCCGCTTGTGGGCGACCGCCGTCGGTACGTCGATGCCCCGCTCGTTGTAGAGCGAGGCGCTCGTGTCCGAGATCGCGACGATGACTGCACCGTCGGCCGCAAGCAGGCGAGCGAGATTCGAGCCGACGTTGCCGAAACCCTGGACCGCGACCCGCGCGCCGTCCAGCGACTCGCCGCGCGCACGCAGCGCATCGCGAATGCAGTAGAGCGACCCGCGTGCGGTCGACTCCTCGCGGCCGAGCGAGCCGCCGATCGAGAGCGGCTTTCCCGTCACGACGCCGAGCACCGAGTGCCCCTTGTTCATCGAGTACGTGTCGAAGATCCACGCCATCACGCTCGCGTCGGTGCCGACATCGGGCGCCGGAATGTCCGTCTCCGGTCCGATTTCGTTCACGATCTCGCTCGTGTAGCGGCGCGTCATCTGCTCGAGCTCGCGCCGGCTCATCGACTTCGGGTCGCAGACGACGCCGCCCTTCGCGCCGCCGAACGGAATTCCCATCAGCGCGCACTTCCACGTCATCCACATCGAGAGCGCCTTGACCTCGTCGAGCGTCACGTGCGGGTGGTAGCGGACGCCGCCCTTCGAGGGACCGCGCGCGATGTTGTGCGTCACGCGATGGCCGGTGAACACCTCCACCTGTCCGCCGTCCATCGTCACCGGGATCGAGACAGTGAGAACCTTCTTGCACTCCGAGAGGACGCGAACGAGGTCGTCGTCGATGCCGAAGGCCGTTGCGACGCGCCGCAGCTGCTCCCTCGCGATCTCGAACGGGTTCTCGCGTAGGTGCGTCGGTGTCGCGATCGAGGTCACGCGGTCACCGGCGGCGAGTCTAGCTCGCTGCGATCCGGAACCGAATCCGCTCGCGTGAGGGGCGCCCGCCGTCCGTCGGCCAAGCCGTGACTCGAAGGACGTAGTCGCCGGACGGCAGCGGGTTTCCATCCGGGCCTCGCCCGGTCAGACCGAAGCCGACGCGGCCGAACTGGTCGTGGAGCTCCGCCAGGCGCCCGAGGTCGTCGCCCACGGCGTTGAAGAGCTCGAGCTGGAGCCGTGAAGCGGTTCGGAGCTCCTGGTGTCCGCCGGCGAGGACGAGCGCGCCCACGTCGAGATAGAGCGGCACGGGCGCCGTATCCGACGGCTTGAACGTGCGGCGCTGGATCGCGATGTGCCCGAGCAGCGGCGTATCGGGACGCCCGAACGCGATCAGCCACGGCACGCGGATGCGCGACCCGCCGGTCACCGCCGCGACGACGGCGCCCTCTGCGGGGTTCGCGCCGACCGGCGCCGAGCGCGCCGTCGCCGTAACCGTCACCGCGAGCGAGCGCCCGCGCCGCAGCGCGAACCGCGTCGGCCGGACGACGACTCGGACGGCGCTCGCGCCCTCGCGCGTTTGGTGCACGCGCAGGCGGCCGGTAATCGTTCGCGTCGAGACGTTCTGGAGCATGAAGGTCTGGCGGACGCCCCAGCCGTTCCCGAAGGCTCGTCCGAGCGCGAGTGTCGCGGGCGTCGCCGTGACTTCGCCTGCGACTGCCGCGCCGACGTCCACGAGACCGTTGCCCTGCGCGGCGATGCTCGTGTCGCGGATCGGAATGCCGTTGCCGACGAGCAGCGACTTGAGCGTCGGGGCCGGAAGCGCCGGCCTCGCTTGCGCAAGGAGTGCCGCCGCGCCGGCCACGACGGCGGCGGCCGCGCTCGAGCCGTTGACAGTCGCAAACCGCGGCCCGCCTTCCGCGTCGGCGCCGACGTCCGACGTCGCAAGCGCAACGCCAGGCGCGACGAGATCCGGCTTGACGCGGCCGTCGAACGCGAGCCCGGTCGACGAGAACGCGGCGACGCGGCCGGCCTCTGCGTTGACGAGCGTTCGCGGGCGGCCGATCGAGACAACGGCGGTGTGCCCGCGGCGAAGCGTGTCGAGCAACCCGCGCGCCGCGGCTGCCGGCAAGGAGACGACCGGCACGCTGACGCTCTCGTCGAGTCCGAGCGCACCGGCGGGCAAGCGGCTGCCGTACAGCAGGACGGCGGAAGCTCCGGCGCGCGCGGCGCGCTCGGCGGCAGGAGCCGGCGACGTGCCGCCGGGCACGAGCGCCGCGCGTCCGGCGACGAGGCTTCGTCCGTCACGCGTGAAGAAGTCGAGGAGGCCCGGCGCGCGCGGATGCTTGGCGAGGGCGCCGCGCGGTAGCGCCACCTGCAGGTCGAGACGCGTCGGCCGGACGACGCCCGAGAGCGGGAGCGGCCGGTCGAGGAAGGCCCGCAGCCCGGAGCGAAGAGCGACGCGTACGGTGTCGACGGTCGGGCGGGCGTCGACTGCTCCGACGGTCAGCGCGCCCGGCGCTCCGCCGGGTCCGGCGATGCTGCCGAAGCCGGGACCGAAGGCGCCGTCGTTGCCCGCAGCCGCGACGACGAGCGTGTCCAGCGCGAGCGCGCCTTCCACGGCCCGTGCCTCGGGGCCGTCGGCGAAAGCGGCGAAGGGCTCGGCGAGCGCGACGAGCGCGATCCGAGCAGCGTCGTGCGCGTCGCCATCGTCGTTCGGGTCGACCGCGCGTTCGAGACCGGCGATCACCTGGTCGTTGCGGCCGTACACAGCCCAATGGCCGGTGGCGTCGAGCTGCCACCCCGCGACACGGATCGGCAGCACGGTCGCGCCGGGCGCGACGCCCGCGAGGCCCGCCGGCCCGCCGCCGCCGACGAGGAGCCCCGCCATCTGCGTGCCGTGCCGCTCGAGCTGGCCCGGCTCGTCGGGCTTCCGCGCCGGTAGGGCATCGGTGCTGCCGCCGAGGACGTCGATCCCCGGCCTGAGGATGCGGGCGCGCAGGTACGGCGTCGCCGGGTCGACACCCGTGTCGAGGAGCGCGATCGTGACGCCGCGGCCGTCGAGACCGGACACGGCGACGTCCGCGCGGTGGCCGCCGGCGAGGCCGAAGTCGGGCCCGAGTAGCGTCTGCGTCGCAACAGAGGCCGGGTATGCCGGTCGGACCGGGTAGACGCCGAGCACGTCGCCGTCCTGCTCGAGCCGCGCGATCCCCGCGTCGTCGACCGCGGCCGAGAATCCGTTCAGGACACGCGTATACGTGTATTCAGGCCGGATCGCGACGCCTTGCACGGCCATTCGCGAGATCAGCAGTCGCTGGGAGGCGAGCACGGCGGCTGACCAGCGCCGCTCGCGCCGGTCGCGGACGCGTCCGCCCGCCGCCGCCACGCGCTGCGCGAGGGACGGACTCCGCAGGACGACGATCACGCGCTGACCAACCGCAACGCGTGGCCGCGAGCCGACGAGCCCGCGCCAGCTCGAAGCGACCGACGGCGCCGCTGCGGTCGTCGCACGACTCGAGCTCTCTCCGGCGATGACGACGAGCACGACCGTCACCGCCGCAGCGAGGAGAGTCAGCGCGAGGGTGTGCCCGTCAGACCGCGGCTGCGTACGCATCGAGTCCAAGGTAACGGGGATAGGCGACGACTTCAGCAAAACGTGCCGCGGAGCCGATCATCGCGGCGTTGTCGGTGCAGAGCTCGAGCGGCGCAAGCGCTGCGTCGGCGAGCTCGCGCCGAAGCTCCGAGTTCGCGGCGACGCCGCCGACGACGGCGAGTCGTCGCGCACCGGTCGCCTCCGCGGCATCCCGGGCTCGCTCCACGAGCGCGCGGACGATCGCGTGCTGGTAGCTCGCTGCGAGATCCGCACGGCGGGCTTCGAGCTCCTTCGGCTCGAGGTCGCGAACCGCATAGAGGAGCGCGGTCTTGAGGCCGGAGAACGAGAAGTCGAACCGCCCCACGCGTGCGACCGGAAAGTCGTACGCGTCGGGATCGCCGGTCGCGGCGAGCCGATCGAGCTCGGCCCCGCCCGGGTAGCCGAGACCGAGGAGTCGCGCGCCCTTGTCGAACGCCTCGCCGGCCGCGTCGTCGAGCGTCGAGCCGAGCAGCGCGTGCCGGCCAGGGGCCTGCACGTCGAGCAAGAGGGTGTGGCCGCCGCTCGCGAGCAGGCAGAGGAAGGGCGGCTCGAGCGGATCCGGAGCCAGGTAGAGCGAGGCAACGTGACCGTGCAGGTGGTCGACCGGCACGAGCGGAAGCCGCCGCGACCACGCGAGTGCTTTCGCAGCCGAGAGGCCGACGAGGAGCGCACCGATGAGACCGGGCCCTTGGGTCACCGCGACCTTCTCGACCTCCGCAAGCTCGATACCGGCCTCCGCCAGCGCTTCGCGCACGACGGGTACGACGAGCTCGAGATGGCGACGTGACGCAACCTCCGGTACGACACCGCCGTAATGCGCGTGCAGATCCGCTTGCGACGCGACGACGTTCGCGAGCACATGACCATCGCCGCTCACGACTGCAGCTGCCGTCTCGTCGCACGAGGTCTCGAGCGCCAGGATCATGCAGCGAGACGCATGCGCAGCCGCTCGAGCGCAGCCGCGTCGGCGCCGCCCGCTCGCAGGTAGCCCGCAGCGCCGCCGTACT
>JBKPRX010000144.1:0-21053 GCA_046734795.1 Actinomycetota bacterium | reverse complement strand
CGATCGCCTGATGGCCGTTTCGCGTGAGGCGACCGGCGCACTGCTGAACGCCGCAGGCGAATCGATCTCGTACGAGCCGATTACGCTCGACGACCCTGCTCCAGGCGAGGTCCAGGTTCGCATCGAGGCAAGCGGCGTCTGTCACTCCGACTTGCACGTCAAGGAGACCGGCGGCTGGGTGTACCCGTTTCCGATTCTCCTCGGGCACGAGGGTGTGGGCATCGTCGAAGAGCTCGGCGAGGGCGTCGATTCGGTCGCCACCGGCGATCGGGTCGCGATCGCGTGGAAGGTGCCGTGCGGCAAGTGCCCGGAGTGCAAGCGCGCCGAGCCGCGTCGCTGCCGTGGTCGTGTCGGCGCGTTCGGTCGACTCCATCGTGCTTCCGACGGCGAAGGGCTGACCGCGGTGCTCGCGACCGGCACCTTCGCGGACCGGACGATCGTCGACGCGCGCCAGCTCGTGAAGCTTCCCGATGCGCTCCCTTCGGAGCAGGCCTGCCTCATCTCTTGCGGGGTCGTGACGGGTGTCGGCGCGGTGCTGACGACGACGCCGGCGCGAGCCGGGTCGACCGTGGTTGTGATCGGATGCGGCGGCGTCGGCCTTGCGGCGGTGCAAGGCGCGCGCATCGCGGAGGCGGGGAGGATCATCGCCGTCGATCTCGTCGAGCACAAGCTCGAGTGGGCGAAGGAGTTCGGCGCGACGGACCTCGTCCACGCGGGCGAGCAGGATCCCGTCGCGGCGATCCGGCAGCTGACCGAGAAAGGCGGCGCGGACTTCGTCTACGACGTCGTCGGCCGCGGCGAGACGATGGCGCAAGCCGAGCGGATGCTCGGCTACGGCGGCACGGCGACGCTCGTCGGCATTCCCGGTCCGAAACAGGCGATGACGATCCCGCTCGACGACGGCCGCGGTTCGGGCTTCTTCCTCAAGCGGGGCACGATCACCGTGTCGTTCGGCGGCGACCAGCTGCCGTCGGAAGACTTCCCGAAGCTCGCGCAATACGCGCTCGACGGAAAGCTCGATCTCGCCCGCATGGTCAGCAAGACCGTCGGCCTGCAGGACGTCGAGGAGGCGTTCGAGGACATGCGCCGCGGCACCGTGATTCGCTCGGTCGTCAAGCTGTAGCGGCGTCCGCGCGCCATCAAAACGCGTTTCCGGACGTCAGCAACTCCTGGATCCGACGATGAAGAGCAGAGCTGGGACAAGCTGGGCACGTCTCCTGGCCGTCTGCGTGCTGGCGCTTTCCGCCGGGACGACGGCGCAGGCTGCCGTCACACCGACGCCGAAGACGCTGACGGTGGGGACGCTCGTCGCCGAGACGTCGTTCGACCCGTACAAGAACGACGCGGGGTACTTCCTCCAGTACCTCCAGCCGGTCTACGACACGCTGATCGCGCGACAGAGCGACGGCTCCTTCGCGCCTGGTCTTGCATCCTCGTGGAGCTACGCCCGCGGCTCGAAGAACACGCTCTTCAAGCTCGTGCTGCGGAAGGGGATCAAGTTCAGCGACGGCACGCCGTTCGACGCGGCCGCCGTGAAAGCGAATCTCGACTTCGCGAAGGCGCTTCACGGTCCGCGCAGTGACCAGCTCTCGTCGCTCGAGTCAGTCGACGCGCCGACGCCGACGACAGTTGTGTTGCACCTCTCGACGAGCGACCCTTCGCTGCCGTTCACGTTGAGCCAGGTGAACGGAATGGTCGTGAGTCCGAAGGCGTTGCTCGATCCGGTCGGACTCGACAAGCAGCCGGTCGGCACCGGGCCGTACCAGCTCGACCGCACGCAAACAGTCGCAGGAGACCACTACACGTACGTGCGCAGCCAGCGCTACTGGAGACGCGCGACGTCGCCGTGGGAGCGCATCGTGATCCGCGTGTATCCGAATGCGCATGGTGCGTTCGCCGCGCTTCGCTCGGGGAGGATCGACGCGGCGCCGGGTGTTCCGGCCGACCTCGGCCCCGGCTCACGCAGCGGGCTCGTCGCGCTGACGTGGCCAGCGCACGCGCTCGGGATGTGGTTGTGGGATCGCGACGGGAAGCTGCTTCCTCCGCTCGCGAAGCTCGGCGTGCGGCAGGCCCTGAACTACGCGGTCGACCGCGAGGAGATCTTCAAGACGCTGTACCGCGGCCAGGGCGTGCCCGGCACGCAGATCTTCGTTCCGGGCACTGCGGGCTACGACTCGAAGCTCGACCGCCGGTACCCGTATGACCCGAAGCGCGCACGGCAGCTCCTCGCGCGCGCCGGTTACGCGAAGGGCTTCGACCTGCCGGTGCTCTCGGTAGCGGCGGCGGCTCCGCAGCTCGCCGCTGTCGCGCGGTACCTCAAGGCGATCAACGTACGGGTGCAGGTGAACAACGTGCCCGCCCAAACGCTGCCCGCCGAGATCGCAAAGCCGCGGTTTCCAGCGCTGATGTGGACGTATCCGTGGCAGGACGCCTACCAAGACTCGCGCGCGCTCGTGCTACCCGACGGATTCTTCAATCCGTTCGACTCGAGCGACGCGACGTTGCAGAGCCTCTGGAAGCGAGCGGCCGAAGCGCCGACGGCGAGTGCACGGACGACACTCTTCCGCGCCGAGTCGGCACGCGTCGTCGACCTCGCGTGGTTCCTCGTCCTCGGCTACGACAAAGCCGTGTACTGGATCAACCCGAAGCGCGTCAAAGGCGCGTCGCCGTCTGTCGCACAGCCGGTTCCCTCGCTGTGGTCGATGCGGCCGGCGAGCTAGAGCGGGCTAAGCCGCGAGCGTGGTTTCGATCGTCTCGACGAGCTGTGCGCGCGTGAACGGCTTCTGGATGCGCGGCGTCGACACGTCGACGTCGTCTGCGGAGTAGCCGGACATGTAGATGACGCGCGTCGTCGGCAGATGCGCCTGCACTGCGGTCGCAAGCTCGACGCCGTTCATCGCAGGCATCACCAAGTCGGTGAGGAGCAAGTCGAACCGTGTGCCGCCCTTGCGGCAGAGGTCGAGCGCAGCGATTGCCTGATCCACCGCAACGACGTCGAACCCGCTCTGCTCGAGCATCGCAGCGACGACGTCGCGCACGACCTCCTCGTCCTCGACGAGGAGCACGCGCCGCCGATCGGCCGCAGACATGGACCCATCCGAAATGGTCATCCGTTGGCGTTCATCGGACGAGCCGAAGTCTTGGCAGTCCCTCGTCCGAGGGACTGGGGGTCCTCGCTTCGGGTTTGCTCGCCGCGAGCGTCTGCGCCGGCCGGAGGTGTGCAAGCAGCCGGCCGATCGCTTCCGGCTCGAGCGTGAGCTCGGCACCGCTCTCGATCGCCGCGCGCGGCATCCCGAAGACCGCGGAGGACGCTTCGTCCTGCGCGACCACGAGACCGCCGGCCGTCCGAATCTGGCGCGCGCCTTGTGCCCCGTCGCGGCCCATGCCAGTGAGCACGACCCCGACCGCTTCGCGGCCGTACGCGGCGGCCAGGCTGCCGAGGAGCATGTCGCCCGACGGGCAGTGCCGGCCGGGTGCGGCTTCTGCGCTCAGCGCAAGCCGTCCGCTCGAAGTGACGAGCAAGTGCGAGCCCTCGGGCGCAATCGTGATGCCCGGCTTCAAGCGTGTGCGGTCCTCTCCGATCGTGACCGGCAGTTGCACCTGGCGGGCAAGCGTTCGCGCGAAGCTCTCGACGAAGTTGGGAACGATGTGCTGGACGACGAGGACCGGGATCGGGAAGTCCGCAGGCAGCGCGCTGAGAGTGAACGCGAGCGCTCTCGGCCCACCCGTCGAGGCGACGACGCCTATCGCTGCGACGCGACGGCGGCTTGCCTGAGCAGCCGTCGTCCCGCGCATGAGCCGAGCGAGCGGGTGGCGGACGACGTGCGCAAAGCTCAGTCGCGCGACGCGCCGGCGAAGGCTCGCCGCATCCGCCGCGAGCGGGTCGAGCAAGTCGAGCTGAGACTTCGAGACGGCGTCGACGGCGCCGGCGGCGACGGCCGCGCGCGCCGTGACCGAGTCGCGGTCGGTGAAATCGGAGAGAACGACGATCGGCATCGGCGTCGAAGCCATGATCTGCTCGACCGCATCGAGGCCGGACATGCCGGGAAGCTGGACGTCCATGGTCACGAGGTCGGGCTTCAGCCGCGGCAGCTCGGCCATCGCCTGCTCGGCGTTCGTGAAGACGCCGACGACGTCGATCGAGCCATCGTGCTCGAGGACGCGGCGGAGCGCGGTGGCGTACGTTCGCGAGTCGTCACAGAGGACGATGCGACGGCGGTCTTGACCCATGGGTCGAAATGTCGGCGGCGGAGGGAGGAATCTCGTAGGTAGCGCGGCGGCGACGCGACGGAAGCGTCAGCGCTCGGCTCGACTGAGCCGGGCGACCGTCTCCAAAAGCGTCTGCTCGTGCAGCGCGCCCTTGACGACGTACTCGTTCGCGCCGAGCTCGATGCCGTGCCGGCGATCTGTGTCTGCGTCGCGAGCCGTCACGACGATCACCGGGAGCGACGTGAATCGCTCGTCCGCTCGCACGGCCTCGATCAACCCGAAGCCGTCGAGCTCGGGCATGTCGATGTCGGTGACGAGCATCGCAATCTCGCGGTCCTCGTCGAGGACTTCGAGGGCGTCCCGGCCGTCCTCGGCGAGCACGACCCGGTAGCCCGCGCGCGCGAGGATGCGCCGCTGAAGCTCACGGAGCGTGAAGGAGTCGTCGACGACGAGGAGCTTGAGCGCGTCGTGCGCCGCTTCCTCGGAGCCGTGACCGTTGCCGTTGCCGTTGCCGTTTTGGGGGACAGCGACAAGGTGCGGCTGCACTTTGCCGTTGCCGTTCTCGCTGCCCTCGATCGCAGCCCGCAACGCGTCGGCAGCCCGCTCGAGAACCTCGACGAGATCCGTTCCGAGAGCGCCACCGTCGTCGTGCGCTGCGCGGCAGACGTCCTCGAGTGCGTGCGCGAGCTGGTGTGCGTGCGTGAGCCCGACCATGCCGGCCGCGCCCTTGATCGTGTGCGCCTCGCGGCGCAGAAGGTCGAGAGCTTCCGGAGCAGGCTCTTCCGCGTCGAGAGAGTGCAGCGTCTCGACGAAGTTGTCGAGCCGCTCGGTCGCCTCCTCGCGGAAGATGGGCAGGAACTCGAGATCAGCCGCAGGCTCCATGCGTCCCCTAATCGGCAGCGATGTCGAAGGGCTTGAGCGAGAAAACGGATCACCCAATCTGGGGAGTGCCCGGGCGTCTCCGTCGGGATCCCCCGTGCCGCAGTGCGGGACGATCGTTAGCTCATGAACAACGCCACCGCTTCTGCGGCCGGTGGCTCAGCGCTCAATCCGGCCCATGTCTTTCAAACTCGTGAGCCCCAGGGCCCCCGCGAGCGCGCCGAGCTGTACGGCCTCCCGCACATCGACCTCCGAGTCGAGCGCGTCGAACAAGTTGCTGCCGACGCGATTCCGCTGCAAGCGCTGAACCGGGCGCGTGCGATGCCCTATCGCATTGCGGACGGCCGCCTCAAGGTCGCGGTCAGCGATCCAGGTGACGTCGCGATCATGGACGAGCTCCGGCTGATCTCGCCGATGCCCGTCGATCTCGCGGTCGCGGCGCTCGCCGACATCGAGTTCGAGCTCAGGCGCCTTGCCCGGAGCCAGGAGCTCGCGGAGCGCGCCGCTGTGATGGGCGACGAGACGCCGTTCATCATGGTCACGGACGAGCGCGACCTCGAGGCCGACGACGGCGTCTCCGAGGCGCCCCCGATCCAGCTCGTGAACTCGATTGTCGTTCAGGCCGCGGAGGAAGGCGCAAGCGACATCCACTTCCTGCCGCAGGGTGAGTATCTGATCGCGCGCATGCGCGTGGACGGGATCCTGCAAGAGGTCGAGCGGATCCCGAAGCGGCTCGCACAGGGCGTGATCACACGGATCAAGGTCATCTCGAAGCTCGACATCAGCGAGCATCGCCTTCCCCAGGACGGACGACTGACCCTCCGTCCAAAGTCGACCGGCCGGTTGCTGGACATCCGCGTTGCAGTCCTGCCGACCGTCGACGGCGAGGGCGTGATCATGCGCTTGCTCGACAAGGAAGAGCGCGCACCGACGCTCACGGACATCGGCCTTTCCAACGAGATCCAGATGGCGCTCGAAGAGGTCATCTATCGCCCGAGCGGCGCGCTTCTCGTCACCGGGCCCACAGGGTCCGGCAAGTCGACGACTGTCTATGCGGCCCTCTCGGACCTTCGTCAGCCCGGGATCAACATCGTCACGATCGAGGATCCGGTCGAGTACCGGCTGGACGACATCTACCAGGTGCAGGTGAACAAGAGGGTCGGCCTCACGTTCCCGACGGGCCTGAAGGCGGTCCTTCGTAGCGACCCGGACGTCGTGATGGTCGGCGAGGTCCGCGACTTCGAGACGGCGAAGATCGCCCTCGAAGCGGCACTCACCGGTCACATGGTGATGTCGACGCTGCATGCGAACGACGCGCCCGCGGCGCTCGCTCGTCTCAACGACATGGGCATCGAGCCTTTCGTCACGGCAACAGCCGTGAGCGCCGTGCTCGCGCAACGCCTCGTTCGACGAATCTGCGACGAGTGCAAGGAGCCGTACGAGCCGAGTCGCGCCGACCTCGAGTTCCTCGGGTTCGACGCGGCGCAGATCGACGCCGGCGTCACGCTCTATCGTCGGCGCGGTTGCGTGCGGTGCTCACAGGGTTACCGCGGTCGCGTCGGCATCCATCAGCTGCTCGTGATGACGGACGAGCTTCAGCATCTGACTGCGGAGCGCGTCGTCCACGGCGAGCTCGCTCGAGCGGCGCGCGAGTCGGGTATGTGCACGCTCTGGGCAGACGGCATCCAAAAGGCTGCTGCAGGCGTGACGACGATCGACGAGCTGAACCGCGTCGTTCGCAGATAACGCGGCGAAAGACCGCGGCTAGCGCCGGCCGAGCAGCTGCTCGATGCGGGTCTGCAGCTCTTGCGGCGAGAACGGCTTCACCATGTAGTCGTCCGCGCCCGCCTCGAAGCCCGCGGCGATCGTCTCTTCGCCGCTGTGTGCGGTGAGGAGGATGATCCGGATGCCCTCGAGCGCCGTCGCTGCGCGCAACTGCCGCGCAACCTCGAGTCCGTCGAGACCCGGCATCTCGATGTCGAGCACCGCGAGTTGGGGCTGATGCACGAGTGCGAGGCGAAGCGCCTCGTCGCCGCGCGTTGCGGTGATGACGTCGTAGCCGGAACGCTCCAAGCGTGCGGCGACCATCGAGACGATCGTCATCGAGTCGTCAGCGAGAAGGATCGCGCCGCCGTTGCCGCTGCTTGGTTCCACCGCCATAGGTTGTCGGAGGATAACGAGTCTCCCACGCCCCCGGATGGGTGACTCGGACGAGATTGTTTCGGTTCGCGGTCCGGCCGTCTGGGCATGCTCGGCGCATCCATCGCCGTCGTCAACGGAGGAAACAATGAAACGTTTCGCCGCGCTGTCCATGGCCGTCGGCATGCTCGCCCTCTTTGTCGCGCTCGGAGGATCCGCGCTCGCGTCTCTTCCGCAAAGCCGGTGACGCTCTGCGGCAACGGACAGTGAAGGCCTATGCCGCAATCGATACCGACCGCTACCCCGGGCCGTTCCCGGCGGAGTTCTCTACGGCAGCGCAGAAGTTCGCTGCGTGCTGGCAATGCAACGGCAAGAGTCTGAGGTACCGGCGCGAACGCGTTTCAGATCGGTTTCCCGGACTCAACGTCCGTCCGTGCAACGGGCTACACGTCGCGCACGCGTGGCGCGGTCACATCACCGTGGTCGACGGAGTCGTGAACGTCTACACAGCGACGGCAGCCAAGAGCAACGCGGGCAGCTTCGCTTCACGATCAATCGCGTACTAGTTGCAGCCGTCCGCCGCCTCGGCTAACCTCCGATCCGCGGTCGCACCCTAGACGGTGCGACCCGGAGGCATCGACGCCTCAGGAGCAAGCGCAACGCGCCGCTCCTGGGGCGTTTTTTCGTGCGCAAACACAGAGCCAACGTCAAGCGGAAGAGGGGAAAGCGGATGGTCAAGGTCGAAGCGGTGGTGATCCGGGAGCGGATCGAGACCGTGATCGACGCGGTCGAGGAAGCGACCGGTCACGTGGGCGTGACCGTCGTCGAGGCCGTCGGTCACGGCAAGGAACGTGGCATCACACACGAGTACCGCGGGCGCGTGTTCGAGTCGCGATTCCTGCCGAAGGCGCTCTTGACGTTCGTCGTCTCCGACGAGCACGCCGAAACGGTCGTCGAAGCGATCGTCGATGCGGCGCGGAGCGGTCACGAGTCCGGCGATGGACTCGTGTGGACGAGCCGAGTCGAGAACGTCACGCACAACAGAACCGGACGGAAGCTCGGGGAGGTGGAGGTCGGTGCTTAGCGCTGTCTCGAATCAGGACCTGCTGGTCGCGGCGAGCACGATTTGGGTGGTTGTCACGGCCGTGCTCGTCATGTTCATGCAGGCCGGCTTCGCCTTTCTCGAGGCAGGCCTGACGCGGATGAAGAACGCCGGCCACATCGCCGGCAAGAACGTCCTCATCTTCGCGGTGTGCTCGATCGTCTACTGGGCGTTCGGCTTCGGGATCGCGTTCGGCGGCGGCAACGACCTGGTCGGCACGGCTGGATTCTTTCCGTCGGTCGACGCGCTGACGGCCATCGGGAAGGCGCCGTTCGACTGGTTCGGTGAGCTTCCGGGCGGCGCGGCGTACTTGTTCGAAGTCGTCTTCGCCGGCGTCTCGCTCGCGATCGTCTGGGGCGCGATGGCCGAGCGCGTGAAGCTCTGGGTCTACTTCGTGTTCGGGATCGCCTTCACGGTCATCTACTCGATCACGTCGCACTGGATCTGGAGCCCGCACGGCTGGCTCTTCAGCAAGGGCATGCAGGACTTCGCGGGCTCGACGGTCGTCCACTACCAGGGTGCGCTCGCCGGTCTCGCGGGCGCATTGATCCTGGGACCGCGCATCGGGAAGTTCGGCCACGACGGCCGGGCGAATCCCATCCCTGGGCACAACATCCCATACGCCGTCCTCGGCACGATCATCCTCTGGTTCGGCTGGTTCGGCTTCAACCCGGGCTCGACGCTGTCTGTGGACCTGGGTGGGATCGGCTTCTTCGCCTACGTGGCGACGACGACCAACATCGCCGCGGCTGCGGGCGGCATCGGCGGCTTCTTCTGCGCCTGGTTCAAGCTCAAGAAGCCCGACATCTCGATGATGCTGAACGGCGTTCTCGGCGCACTCGTCGCGATCACGGCAGCTTCCGGCTACGTGGCTCCGTGGGCGGCGATCGTGATCGGCCTCGTGTCCGGCTGCATCGCGGTCTACGGCGTGATCTTCGTCGAGCGGATCGGGATCGACGATCCGATCGGCGCGGTCGCAGTCCACGGGATGTCGGGTGTTTGGGGCACGCTCGCCTGCGGCCTCTTCACGGTTCCGGCACTCGCCGACAAGCTCGCGACGGGTCACGGCGGCCTCGTCTACACCGGCTCGTTCCATCAGCTCGGTGTGCAGTCGCTCGGCCTCGTCGCGGTCGGAGCCTGGGTCTTCACGGCCTCGTTCGTGCTTCTGAAGGGACTCGACCTCGCCTTCGGAATCCGGGCACACCCCGAGGCCGAGACGCTCGGGCTCGACGTCTCCGAGCACGGCATGTGGGGCTACCCCGAGTTCTACATCCCGGTCCCTGGTGGTTACGGGACCGAAACCCACGCCCACCTCGGGTCTCACTCCTCCCATCCGAGACGCGTGGCAGGCGCTCCGCCGCCGTTACCTGCGGAAGCGACCTGAGCCGGACGCTGGCTCAGCTGGGGGCGGCGGCAACGCCGCCCCCAGCCAGCGCAGGCAGCGCGGCGCGGATGCCGCGGATCGCCTGGCCGATCCGTTGCTCGTTCTCCACGAGTGCGAAGCGGGCGAAGCCATCGCCGCCCGGGCCGAAGCCGGCGCCCGGGCTGACCGAGACCTTCGCCTCGCGCAAGAGCTTCAGCGCGAACTCGTGGGAGCCGAGAGCGGTGTACGCCTCGGGGATCGGCGCCCACACGAACATCGTTCCGAGCGGTCGCGGCACGTCCCAGCCGATTCGCGCGAGCCCGTCGCAGAGCGCGTCGCGGCGTCGCCGGTAGATGTCGCAGACCTCGGCCGGGTATTCGTCGCCTTCCTGCAACGCAACGGTCGCCGCGATCTGAATCGGCTGGAAGGTTCCGTAGTCGAGATACGACTTCAGCCGGCCGAGCGCCGCGACGATCTCTGCGTTTCCGACGAGGAACCCGACGCGCCATCCGGCCATCGAGTAGCCCTTCGTGAGCGTGTAGAGCTCGACCGCGACATCGCGCGCACCCTCGGCCTCGAGGATCGACGGCGGCTTGTAGCCGTCGAACGAGATGTCCGCGTAGGCGAAGTCGTGCACGACGACGATCTCGCGCTCGCGCGCGAAGTCCACGACGCGCTGCATGAACTCGAGGTTCACGACTGCAGTCGTGGGGTTGTGCGGGAACGAGACGATCAGCGCGCGGGGACGCGGTCGCGATCGCTCGTACGCCGACTCGAGGTTCGCGAAGATGTCCTCCTCGGGTCCCATCGCGACCTGCGACACGCTTGCGCCTGCGAGGACCGGCGCGAAGAGATGGATCGGGTAGCTCGGAGCCGGCACGAGCGCCACGTCGCCCGGCTCGACGAGGATCCACATCAGGTGCGCGAGGCCCTCCTTCGCGCCGATCGTCGTGATCGCCTCGCGCTCCGAATCGAGCTCGACGCCGAAGCGGCGCGCGTAGAGATCGCAGATCGCCTGCCGGAGCTTCGGGATCCCGCGGCTCGCGGAGTAGCGGTGGTTCCTCGACTTCGTGGCGGCCTCGGCGAGCTTCTCGACCGCGACCTCGGGCGAGGCGATGTCCGGATTCCCGAAGCCGAGGTCGACGACGTCGTCGCCGGCGCGGCGGAGCTCGAGCTTCAGCCGGTCGATCTCCGCGAACGCGTAGGGCGGAAGGTCGGAGATCCGGCGCAGCTCGATCATCCGCGCATCTTCGCAAAGAGCCGAGGCTTTCCTTGACCCAATGCTTTCCTTTCGCAAGCTCCTTTACTTTTGATAGTTTCTCGGCGTGGCGCCGGAGGAGACTCGTTCGCGACCCGTACGCGCGAAGGAACCCGCGACCTGGGAGCTCGTGCTCAAGCGGAACCCGGTCGAGCGCCTGAAGCAGGAAAAGCATCCCCTCGGGATCCGCGACGAGCTGCCCGCCCTGATCGCGATGGGCTACGAGAACGTCCCGGAGGAGGACATCGTCCGCCTCCAGTGGTGGGGCCTCTACCACGACAAGCCGAAGGTCGGCACGTTCATGTTGCGCGTGAAGATCCCGAGCGGGATCGTGCCGCCGGCGCACCTACGCGCGATCGGCGAGGTCGCCAACAAATACGGCAAGGGCGACTCCGAGCTCACGACGCGCCAGAACATCCAACTGCATTGGCTGAAGCTCTCCGAGCTGCCGAATGTCTTCGCCGATCTCGACGCGGCCGGCATCACGACGGCGGGCGGCTGCGGCGACACGGTCCGCAACATCACCGGTTGCCCGGTCGCCGGACTCGACGCGACCGAGCTCTTCGACGTCACGGAGCTGATCGACGAGGCGGCGTCGCACTTCTACGGCAATCCCGATTTCGCGAACCTGCCGCGCAAGCACAAGTACACGATCGCCGCGTGCACGGATCGCTGCAACGCGCCGGAGATCAACTGCGTGTCGCTCGTCGGTGTCGTCAAGGACGGCCGCGAAGGCTTCGCCGTCAAGGTCGGCGGCGGCCTCTCGTCGGTGCCGCGGATCGGCCGCGACCTCGGCGTCTTCGTGCCACGCGACGAGGCGATCGAGGTCCTCGCCGCGATCACGAACGTCTGGAGCGAAGACCTGCGCTACCGCGTCTCACGCGTGAAAGCGCGCTTGAAGTTCATGGTCGACGACGTCGGCGCGGAAGGAATGCGCGAACGCGTGGAGGCAAAGCTCGGCCGCAAGCTCGAGGACTTCGACCTGCCGCCGCTCGCGGATCCGCCGTCGAATCACCTCGGCGTTCACGCGCAGAAGCAGGAAGGGCTGTCCTACATCGGCGTGCCGGTGAAGCTCGGCCTCGTGAACGGCGACCAGCTGATCGCGATCGCGAACCTCGCAGAAGAGCTCGGCGGCGACATCAGGATCACGCGGCAGCAGAACTTCATCCTCACGAACGTCCCCAACCTGCGCGTCGACGAGGTGCTCGCGCGGCTCGAGACGATCGGCTTTTCGCTCGAGATCAACCACGTGTGGGGCACGTCGATCGCTTGCACGGGCGAGCCGCACTGCAATTTCTCGGTCGGCGAGACGAAAGAGCGCCTCGACCGGCTCGTCGCACACCTCGAAGGCGTCTTCGGCGACCAAATCGCCAGTCTCGGCCTGCACCTCGACGGTTGCCCACACGCGTGCGCGCAGCACTGGATCGGTGATCTCGGGTTCCAGGGCACGACCGGCAAGGACGACGAAGGCCGGCGGCTCTCGGCCTACGACATCTTCGTGCGGGGGTCACTTGCGCCGAACCCGGTGATCGGCCGGGCGCTCTTCCGGCGCGTTGCAAGCGAGCGCCTGGAGGACGCCGTCGAAGGCCTCGTGCGCGGCTGGCTCACCGGGCGACAGGACGGCGAGGCGTTCACAGATTTCCAGCGCCGCCTGAGCGACCAAGAGCTGGGCGCGCTCGCCGGTCTCGAGCCGGCGCGTTCCCGTCGAGATGCAGAGGAGGTGGCAGCGTGAGCACTTTCGAAGTCATGGACGATCTGGAGGCCGGCGAGCTTTCCGTCGAGTTCGAAGGCGAAGAGCCCGAGACCGTCATCGAGTGGGCGATCGATCGCTTCCGGCCGCGCATCGGCATCTCGACCGCGTTCCAGATCGACGGCTCCGTGATCATCGACATGGCCTACCGGATCGATCCAACCGTCGAGGTCTTCTCCGTCGATACCGGCCGGCTTCCCGACGAGACCCACGAGCTGATAGCGGCGCTACGCGACCACTATCCCGGCCTGAACTTGACGCTGCTCGAGCCCGACGTCGAGCACGTGACGAAGATGGTCGGCGTGAAGGGTCTCGATCTCTTCTACGAGTCGGTCGAGAATCGACTTCTCTGCTGCAACATCCGCAAGGTCCAGCCGCTCAACAAGCATCTCGGCAACTTCGACGCTTGGATCACGGGCCTGCGGCGCGACCAGTGGGCGACGCGGACGAACATCCGCAAGATCGAGATCGACCACGACCACGGCGCGATCGTGAAGCTCAACCCGCTCGCGGAGTGGACGAAGGACGAGGTCTGGGACTACGTCCGCAGCGAGGGCGTCCCGTACCATCGGCTGTACGACCAGGGGTACACCTCGATCGGCTGCGCACCATGCACGCGCGCGATCAACCCCGGCGAAGCGGACCGTGCCGGTCGCTGGTGGTGGGAGAAGAACGCACCGAAGGAGTGCGGTATCCACTGCGCGATCGAGACCGGCGGGTTCGAGCACGAGCTGCACGCGATCCTCGGAGACAAGGCTCACTAACGTGGCCCCGGTCACTCTCAGGGGCGAAGCCGCAGAGGTTGCGCTTGGAGAGGCGCAGGCGGTGCTCGCGATGGTGCAGGACGAAGAGCGCCGCGGCCGTCTCGCCGATCTCGTTGCTGCAGTCCAGGACGGCGAGCTCGGCGAGGACGAGGCGCAGGCGCTCGAGGAGATCATCGAGCTCGGCCTCTCGACCGGTCGCATCCGCGGCATCTACGGCCCCGAGGGCGAGCAGGCCGCGCTGAAGACGTACCGCAAGCTGCCGCGCGGCCGCGAGCTGAGTTCGAGCGCGACCGAGGTCACGCAGGCGCTCGCGGCGCTCGAGGGTCGGAGCCTCGAGCGTGTCTCGATCGCCGCGGCCGGCCCAGGAGCGTGGGTCCTCACGCTCGCCGCCGAAGATCTCGAGCTGTCCGTGCGCCTCGAACGTTCCGGCGCACGTATTCACACCGTCGGCATCTAAGCCCTCAGGAGAAGACACGTGACGTATGTGATCGCGGAGCCGTGCATCGACGAGAAGGACAAGAGCTGCATCGACGTCTGCCCGGTCGACTGCATCCACGAGACCGACAAGATGCTCGTGATCGACCCGGAGGAATGCATCGACTGCGGTGCATGCGAGCCCGAATGCCCGGTCGAGGCGATCTTCCCCGACGACGCTCTGCCGGAGAAGTGGACGCCGTTCGTACGGGTGAACGCGGCGTGGAACGACGGCGGCAACGGCGCCGTCCTGACGGTGCTGGGGGAACTTGCCAAGTAGCTACTACATGGCGTGTCTCGACCTCGTGGGCCGGCCGTGCCTCGTCGTCGGCGGCGGCGAGGTGGGACTCGAGAAGGTGCGCGGCTTGCTCGCGGGCGGCGCGCGCGTCACCGTGATCGCGCCGGATGTTGCGGACGAGCTTCGCGACCTTCCGGTCGAGGTCGTCGAAGCCGCGTATGCGCGCGACGACGTCCGCGGCTACTGGCTCGTCGTCGCGGCGACTCCCGACCGCACGGTGAATCGCGGGGTCTTCGACGACTGCGAGCGGCTCGGGATCTTCTGCAACGTTGCCGACGATCCGGAGCTGTGCTCGTTCATCCTCCCGGCGATTCATCGCGAAGGGCCGATCGCCGTTGCTGTGTCGACCGGCGGCGCATCACCGGCGCTCGCGCAGCGGTTGCGCGCAGACATCGCCGAGCTCCTGACGCCGAAGCATGCCGAGCTTGCGGAGGAGCTACTCGCGCTGCGGCCGTGGGCAAAGGAGAACCTGCCGACATACGAGGCGCGTCGCGACTTCTTCGCGGCGAAGGTCGAGGAGGCGCTGCAATGACCGTCTGGCTCGTCGGCGCCGGGCCCGGCGATCCCGGGTTGATCACGGCGAAGGGTCTCGAGCTCGTCCGCCGCTGCGACGCGCTCGTCTACGACCGGCTCGTCGCGGCGGAGCTCGTCGCCGAAGCGGCCGACGATGCGCTGCGGATCTCGCGCGAAGAGCTGACGCAGCGTGAGATCGACGAGCTGCTCGTCACGCTCGGGCGCGAAGGACTGGACGTCGTCCGCTTGAAGGGCGGCGACCCGTTCGTCTACGGACGTGGCGGTGAAGAGGCGCTTGCGCTCGCCGACGCAGGCGTGCCGTTCGAGGTCGTTCCCGGCGTCTCGTCGATCGCCGCTGTTCCAGCGGCCGCAGGCATCCCGCTCACGCACCGCGGCGTCTCCGACCGCGTTCGGATCTTCACCGGCCACGGCAGCGACGACCACGTCGACGGCGAGACGATTCTCGTCTTTATGGGTCTGAAGAGGCTGCCGCACGTCGTCGACGAGCTGCTCGCCGAGGGCATCGCAGCGCAGACGCCCGCGGCGGTGATCGCGCGCGGCACGCTGCCGGATCAAGACGTCGTCGTCGCGCCACTCGGCGCGTTGACCGAGGCCGCGGCGGAGGTCGACGGTCCCGCGCTCGTCATCGTCGGCGAAGTCGTTCGTCTGCGCCAGCGGCTGCTTGCCGTTGCGCGGGCGTATAGCTTCTAGACGTGTCGCGGCAGCCGTTCGTCGGCCTCAACCACGTTGCGCTCGCCGTCGACGATGTCGACGCTGCCGTCGCGTTCTACGAGCGGGTCTTCGACTTTCCCGTGAACCGGATTCCGGGCGGCGCGTTTCTCGGTGCCGGCGACCAGTTCCTCGCCCTCTTCGAGCGCGGGATCGAAGAGCCGCACTTCGGCTTCGTCGTACCCGACAAGGAGGCGGCGGCGCGAGCGCTCGAGGCTGCGGGCGCCGAAGTCATCCGCGGTCGCTTTCTCGACTTCCGCGATCCGTTCGGCAACCGCGTGCAGCTCGTCCAGTACGACGAGATCCAGTTCACGAAAGCGCAGTCGATACTGCGCGGGATGGGCCTGGAGCTCGGCAAGGGCGAGAGCGCGCTTGCCGAGCTGCGCGACAACGGACTCGCGTAAGCCGCCAGGCACTCGGGCGACGCGCTTGGGCCTACGGTCGCGTGGGCGCGACGGCCGCCTGTCTAGGCGCGCAGGTCCAGGCGCCAGTCGTTGCAGGTCATGAAATGCCCCTTCGGGAACTCGAACTCGCACGCCCCGAGTAGCTCGAAGCCGAGCCTGCGGCAGATCGTGTTCGACGGCGTATTGTCGACGTTCGGGAAGGCGTGCATGAAGCGGTGCTTCTCGTCGCGCTTGGCGAGCTGGATCGCTTGCGCGGTCGCCGCCACCGCGATACCACGGCCCTGGCACTCGGGCACGACCATCCAGCCGATCTCGTAGACCTGCTCGTCGCGCCACTTCTTCGTCCAGAAGCCGACCGAGCCAACGCCGGCACCGCTCGCCGCGTCGACGATCTTGAACATTCGATCGCCACCCTCGAGGCGTGTGTAGCGGTCGTGACGCTCGCGCAGCTTTTCAAGACTCTCGGGGCCGCCGAGATGTTCGGTCATGCGCGGGTCGCCCATCAGCCGCTCGAGCAGCGGAAAGTCGCCGCTGCCCCAGGGCTCGAGCGTCACCGTCGCGCTCATCAACGCACCCTAGCGAGCGCCCTTTGTGCTTCGGCATCGCCATGGGGACGTCACGGCCGACGTGCCGCGCGGACGAGCTACAGGTCGCCATCGGGAACGACGCCGCCTGTGAAGTTTGCGACTTGCTCCGGGGTGAAGGGCGGGTCGCAAAGCTCGGCGTGCAGGTGGAACACGCGGAACAGATGGACGATGTAGTGCATCCGCTCGTCGAGCACGGTCCAATCGTGTGCGCCGCAGTCGTCGAGAGCCGGCGGAACCGGCTCGAACTTCGCAAGCAGCTCCGTCAGATCGGGCGACGCGAGCCGTTCGAGGATCTCCGGGTACGGGTCTGTCAAGTTCACGCCGAGCGCGAGCACGCGTCCCGGTAACGACAGTGTCATGAAGCATTCGCTGATCACCTCGCGTGCCACTCTGCTCGCGCTCCGCTGCACACCGGCAACCGCGGCGCCGAAGACGGCCGCGGCCGGTCGCCTGAAGGCGGGCCACCAGCGCGCAGTCGAGGGGAAGACGGCCACGAGCGCGCGCCGCCCGAGGTCCTCGTTCGTTGCGTATGCGGAATCCATTGCCTCGCGGATCTCCGGCTGCAGTCGGGTCTGCTCGTGCAGCCCGATCTCCAGGTTCGCGAGCACCGCAAGCTCGGCACTCGTCTTCGGGACGCGCTCTCGCACTAGCTCCTCGTAGCGAGCGAACGCCTGGCGGAGATAGCGCTGGCCGTCGGGCGGGTCGCCCGGCCGCAGTCCTTCGACGAACCGCTCGAAGGCCGCGTTCTCGTCCGGCGCGTCCGGCACGCACTCGGCGAGGTAGCGCGCGAACTCGAGCCCGATCTCCTCGAAGACCTTCTTGTTCCCGCGAGCCACGGCGTCGCTCGCACGCTCGAAGGCGTCGAACGGCGTGTGCAGCTCGGCGGTCAGGCGCCCAAGCCGCGTCACGCGGTTGAAGAGACCGCGCCGCAGGAGCCGCCGCCAGAGCGTGCGAATCGGATGGAGCAGCCACCGGCCTCCGACGAGGCTGCGCTCGAGCTCCGCCATCAGGTCCTCGCCGCGGATCGTCCGGCCGGCCTGACGCGAAGCCCACGTCGCGAACGTGCACCAGTTCGCGCCTTCGCCGGTCCGCGCCGCGAGCGCCGCGGCGAGCTGCGAATAGCACTGCGTGATCTCGAGATTGCGGATCACGGGGTTCGGCATGGCGGCGATCCGCCGAACGTCGTCCGGAGTCGGAACGGGCGTCACGACGACAGCGTCTCATGCCGAAACCGGCTCGGTATCCTGGCTTTCCCGATGCCGAAGACGCTGTTCGAGAAGATCTGGGAGCGGCACGTCGTCGCAGAGCCGCCCGGCGAGCCGGCGTTGCTCTACGTCGACCTGCACCTCGTGCACGAGGTCACCTCGGCACAGGCATTCGAGGGCTTGCGGATCGCGCGCAGGCGGGTGCGTCGGCCCGACCAGACGCTTGCGACGATGGATCACAACGTCCCGACGGGAGACGACACGCCGCAGGATCCGCTTTCGCAGCAGCAGCTCGACGCCCTCGAGCGGAACTGCCGCGAGTTCGGCGTGCCGCTCTTTGCGACCGGCTCCGGGCGCGAGGGGATCGTGCACGTGATCGGCCCGGAGCTCGGCGTCACGCAACCGGGGATGACGATCGTCTGCGGCGACAGCCACACCTCGACCCACGGCGCGCTCGGCGCTCTCGCGTTCGGGATCGGCACGTCCGAGGTCGAGCACGTGCTCGCGACGCAGACGCTGCCGCAGCGGAAGCCGAAAACGATGCTCCTCCGCTTCGACGGCGACCTTCCGCCGGGCGTCACGGCGAAGGACTGCATCCTCGGCGCGATCGGTCAAGTCGGAACCGCGGGCGGCGTCGGTTACGTGGTCGAGTACGCGGGTGAGGTCGTGCGCGGCTTCTCGATGGAGAACCGGATGACGATCTGCAACATGTCGATCGAGTGGGGCGCGCGCGCAGGGATGATCGCGCCGGACGACACGACGTTCGCATATCTCGAAGGGCGTCCGGGCGCACCGAAGGGCGACGAGTGGGAACGCGCGCTCGACCACTGGCGTTCGCTGCCGACCGAGGAAAGCGCGGAGTTCGATCGCGTCGTCGTCGTCGACGTTGCCGAGCTCGTTCCGCAGGTCACGTGGGGGACGAACCCGGGCATGGTCGTCCCGGTCCACGGCGAGGTTCCGGATCCGGCGACCTTCGGCGACAGCGAGGAGCGCGCCGCCGCCGAGCGCGCGCTCGCGTACATGGGGCTCGAGCCCGGCACGCGCATCGAGGACATCTCGATCGATCGTGTCTTCATCGGCTCGTGCACGAACGCGCGGATCGAGGATCTCCGCGCCGCAGCCGCCGTCGTCGCCGGCAAGCGCGTCCATCCGAACGTGCGCGCGATGGTCGTTCCCGGCTCCGCTCAGGTAAAGGTGCAAGCGGAGGCGGAAGGTCTCGATCGTGTCTTCACCGCCGCCGGCTTCGAGTGGCGACGCGCGGGCTGCTCGATGTGCCTCGGCATGAACCCCGACGTGCTGCAACCGGGGGAGCGATGCGCTTCGACGTCGAATCGCAACTTCGAAGGACGCCAAGGCGCGGGCGGACGAACGCACCTGGTCTCGCCGGTCGTCGCGGCGGCGGCCGCCGTGGCCGGTCACTTCGTCGATCCGAACGCGCTCGATCGCGAACTGGAGCCGGTGGCGTGAAGGCGTTCCGGAAGGTGACGGCGCCCGTTGCGGTGCTCGACCGCAGCGACGTCGACACGGACCAGATCATTCCGAAGCAGTTCCTCAAGCGAATCGAGCGCACGGGCTACGGCGAGTTCCTGTTCTTCGACTGGATGAAGGATCCAGACTTCGAGCTCAACCGGCCCGAGTACGAGGGCGCGAAAATCCTCGTCACGGGTCACAACTTCGGTTGCGGCTCGTCGCGCGAGCATGCGGCCTGGGCGCTGCAGGACTACGGCTTCGACGTCGTCATCGCGCCGAGCTACGGCGACATCTTCCGCACCAACTCGCTGAAGAACGGCCTGCTCACGATCGAGCTTCCGCCTGAAGACGTGCGCACGCTGATCGACGAGGAAGCGAAAGGCGGAGTCGAGCTGACTGTCGACCTCGAGGCGCAGCGTATTACCGGCCCGGACGGTCTGGTCATTCCGTTCGAGCTCGATCCGTTCTCGCGCGATTGCCTGCTCGAAGGGCTCGACGACATCGGCTTGACGCTCCGTCACGCGGATGCGATCGACGCCTACGAAGCGTCGAACGATGCGCGCGTGAAGACGACGGCCCTCGGCTCGTGACGCCGTTCGACGAGCGCGTCGCGCTCTTGCGCAGACTCTACGACGCGTTCAACGCTCGCGACGTCGACGGCGTTCTCTCTGCTCTCGCGGAGGACGTCGCGTGGCCGAACATGCTGGAGGGAACGACACTGCACGGACACGAGCCCGTGCGCTCGTACTGGCAAGCGCAGTTCGCTGCGATCGATCCTCGCGTCGAGCCGCTGGCGTTCGAGCGGACCGAGGACGACGGGGTCGCCGTCAGCGTCCACCAAATCGTTCGCTCGCTCGACGGCGACGTACGGAGCGACACGCACGTCACGCACACTTACGACTTCCGAAACGGCGAGGTCGTCGCGATGACCGTCGGCCCGGGCCGGACCGATGCGCTCGTGCCGCCGACGTTCGAGGACGTCGTCGCCGCGCGTGAGCGGATCAGGCCTCATCTTCCACCGACGTTGCTCCAGTCGTACACGCCACTCTCGGCGCTCGTCGGAACGGAGACATGGGTGAAACACGAAAACCACCTGCCGACCGGCGCGTTCAAAGTGCGCGGAGGCGTCAACCTCGTCGCGCAGCTGAACGCCGACGAGCGAAGGCGCGGGCTGATCACGGCCTCGACCGGCAACCACGGCCAGTCGATCGCATATGCGGCGCGAGCCCTCGGCGTCGCCGCACACATCTGCGTACCCGAAGGCGCGAACCCGCTCAAGGTCGAGGCGATCGGCTCTCTCGGCGCGGAGGTCGTCGTCCACGGGCGCGACTTCGACGAGGCGCGCGAGCACTGCGAGGCGCTCGCCGAGGAACATGGCTATCGCTACGTGCACTCCGGGAACGAGCCGCACCTGATTGCAGGCGTGGGAACGGCGACGCTCGAGATCCTCGACGAGCAGCCGGAGCTCGATGTGCTCATCGTGCCGATCGGTGGCGGCAGCGGCGCCGCAGGTGCCTGCATCGCCGGCAAGCACGTTCGCCCGGAGCTGACCGTGATCGGCGTGCAGTCGGAAGCCGCACCCGCCGCGTTTCGTTCGTGGAAGGACCAGAGACTCGTGGAAGGCGAGATGCGGACGTTCGCCGAGGGGCTCGCGACCCGCGTCGCGTTTGAGCTCCCACAGCGGATCCTCTGGGCGCTTCTCGACGACTTCGTTCTCGTGAGCGAGCAAGACCTTCGTGCCGCGATCGTGCACTTGCTCGAGACTGCGCGTACGGTTGCGGAACCCGCGGGCGCAGCCGCGCTCGCAGCAGCCTTGAAGCTTCGCGACCGCCTCGCCGGCAAGCGCGTCGGCTTGATGCTGAGCGGCGGCAACATCACGCTGGCGCAGCTTCGCGAAGCGCTCGCTGCC
>JBKPRX010000143.1:0-10193 GCA_046734795.1 Actinomycetota bacterium | reverse complement strand
CGACCTGCCAATCGGGAACGCGTGGATCGATGTCGCCCCAGATCAACGCGATGGGCTTTGGCGCGCCGTAGTCGCCCGCGACGAACGCTGCCGCTGCGAGCGCGCCGTTCGAATGACCGAGGAGAACGTATGGACCTTCGAACGCGGCGTGCACGACGCGCGCGATGTCGACAGCTTCGTCCGCAGGGTCGTACGCAGGTGGATCGACCCAGTCGCTATCGCCATGACCGCGCACGTCGACGAGAACGCGCCGGAGCTCCGGCAGCTCCGCGGCGACCCAGCGCCAGATGCCGCGGTGGCTCGAGTTGCCGTGCAGGAAGACGAGCGTCGGCTCGCTGCCGTCGAGGATCTCGTAGGCGAGGGAAGGACCGTCGCCGCCGATGCGGTGCGTCACTCCGTCGGGTTCTCGGGCGTGCCGGGGCGGCCGTCCGGGAAGAGTTCTTTGAAGCGCTTCGCGACTTGCGCCGGAACGAGCTCGTGGACGTCGCCGCCGAACGAGGCGAGCTCCTTGACCCCGCTGGACGAGACGAAGCTCACCGTCGGGCTCGCCATCACGTAGACCGTCTCGATGTCGGGCGCGAGCGTTCGGTTGAGCTGGTTCATCTGGTACTCCCACTCGAAGTCCGAGATGACGCGCAGTCCCTTGACGATCACCTTCGCGTCCCACTTCTGCGCGAACTCGACGACGAGCTCGCGGAAGACGTCGATCTCGACGTTCTCGAGATGCGAAAGCGCGTCACGCAGGAACGCGATCCGCTCGTCGACTTCGAACATCGGCTTCTTGTGCGCCGGGTTGCCGACGACACCGACGACGACGCGGTCGAAGATGTCGGACGCGCGACTGATCACGTCCACATGACCGTTTGTGACCGGATCGTACGAGCCGGGACAAATCGCCGTGATCATGCGCTTGGATGCTCGAAGACGCTGATGCGCGCGCTTCCGTAGCGGCGGCTCGTGCGCAGCTCGAGCGGAAGATCGGGCTCGACGCGCTCGTCGGTCTCGACGACGGCGATGCCGTTGCGCGCTAGCACGCGCGGCAGATAGTTGGCGAGCTGTGACTGGAGGTCGACGTACATCGCGTAGGGCGGATCGACGAGGACGAGATCATATGCTCGGCGCGCGCTCGCTTCCGCCGCAAGTGCACGCACCGCGTCGAGGTTCAACACGGTCGCGCCGCCGAGGCGCAACTTGTCGAGATTGCGCTCGATCGTGCGTACCGCGCCGCGATCGTTCTCGACGAAGACGACGCTCACGGCGCCGCGGGAAAGCGCCTCGAGACCCATCGCGCCCGAGCCCGCAAAGAGGTCGAGCACGGTTGCATCCTCGATCGGGCCGATGAGGTTGAACGCGGCTTCGCGGACTCGATCGCCTGTCGGCCGCGTGTCGATGCCTTTGGGCGCGTGGATCGTGTGCCCCTTGCGCGAGCCGGCGATGATGCGCATGCGCCTATTGTCGCCGCAGATGCATGACGACGAGTTCACACGCCTGACGACCCGCGCTTCGAGGGCGCGCAATTCATCTCCGCAGAGGCCCGGTGGCAATACGTCGTCGAGCGCTCGCCGTATCTGTCCGGTGCCGCCCGGCGATGGAGGGCATGGCGCGAGAGTCAACCGGGCTGGGACCATGACCACTGCCACTTCTGTCACGCGATTCGTTTTTCGGGTCGCGGCGGTGGAGACCTGAGCGCTGGGTGGTGCACCACAGGTCCGGCCGGTGCGCCCCGCGACGAGCGGGTTCCCGACTACTGCTGGGTTTGCGTCGACTGCTTCGGGCGCCTGCGCGAGCGCTTCGGCTGGACGGTCGACGAGGGGGACGGGCCGCTAGGCGAGCGCGTTCGGATCTGCGTCTGCGAACAACGCGTCGACCTCGGCCGCGAGCGGGCCTTCGTCCACGAGCTCGGCCGCGACCGTGCGCGCACGCTCGAGCAGCGGGCGGTCGGCGCGCAGGCGCGCGAACTTCAGGTCGCTGATTCCCGACTGGCGCGTGCCGAGCAGATGGCCGCCGCCGCGGAGGTCGAGGTCGACCTCGGCGAGCTCGAAGCCGTCGTTCGTGCGCACGAGTGCTTCGAGCCGCTCGCGCGCGCTCTCGGTGAGCTCTTCGCGTGCACGGGAGACGAGCAGGCAGTACGACTGCTCCGCGCCGCGGCCGACGCGACCGCGGAGCTGGTGGAGCTGCGCGAGGCCGAAGCGGTCCGCCTCCTGCACGACCATCACCGTCGCGTTCGGCACGTCGACGCCGACCTCGATCACCGTCGTCGCGACGAGCACGTCGAGCTCGCGCGCCTTGAAGCGCGCCATCAGGTCACGGCGATCCGCAGGACGCAAACGCCCGTGGACGCAACCGACGCGATACCCCTTCAGCTCGGCGCGCTGCAAACGCTCGGACTCCTGCTCAGCCGCCCGCGCAAGCGTCGTCTGCGACGCCTCGACGAGCGGACACACGACGTACGCCTGGCGTCCTTCGTCGAGCAGTCGCGTCATGCGAGTGTACGCCTCCGACGCGCGCTCCTCGGTGATCCAGCTCGTGATCACCGGCTTGCGCGCCGCAGGCGGCTTCGCGATCTCCGACACGGCCAGGTCGCCGTAAACGGTGAGCGCGAGCGTGCGCGGAATCGGCGTCGCCGTCATGTGCAGAACGTGAGGCGAGCGTCCTTCGGCGAGCGCCTTCCGCTGCTCGACGCCGAAACGATGCTGCTCGTCGACGACCGCAACGGCGAGATCCCGGAAGCCGACGCCCTCCTGAATCAATGCGTGCGTGCCGACGACGACGTCCGCCTCGAGCGCGGCCTCGCGGTCGCGTTTGGGCGACGAGCTCGTGAGAAGCGAACAACGAACATCGAGGTTGCGGCAGAGCTCTTCGACGGTGAGGAAGTGCTGCTCTGCGAGCGTCTCCGTCGGCGCCATCAGCGCCCCCTGACGCCCGTGCTCGACTGCCCGCAAGAGCGCGTAGAGCGCGACCACCGTCTTGCCCGAGCCGACGTCACCCTGCAGCAGCCGCTGCATCGGGACGCTCCGCTCGAGGTCGCCGTCGAGCTCGCGAATCGCTTGCTCTTGGTGCGGCGTGAGCGCGAACGGCAGCGACTTGCGATAGCGAAGGATCAGATCGCCGGGCGCGCCGAGTGAGGGCGCGAGCGAGCGCTCGCGCGCGCGGCTTCTGCGCGCGATTCCGAGCTGGAGCAAGAGCAGCTCGTCGAAGGCAAGCCGAGCTCGGCCGAGCTCCGCCTCTGCTTCGGAAGACGGCCGGTGAAGTGCGACGAGCGCGTCCGCGCGCAGGGGCAGCGCCGCACGGGCGCGGAACTCCGCCGGCAGCGGGTCCGGCACGTTGCGCGCGTACGCGAGCGCGCTGCCGACGAGCCCGCGAATGCGACCCGACGTCAGCTCTTCGCCCGCGGGATAGAGGGGCGCGAAGTCGGCGGTCGCAGCGGCGGCGCCGAGGTCGTACGAGCGCACGTCGAAGCCGTACCGTCCGCTGCGGCCGCGGAGTCGAAGTCGCGTTCCGGGCGTCAGCTGCTTCGCGAGCCACGGCTGGTTGAACCACGTCGCCGAGATCGAGGCGCTGCCGTCGTCGACCCGGGCGGTGACGATGCGCAGCCGCCCGCGACGGCGCTCCGTCACCGTCAGCACCTCGCCTTCGATCACGACCTCGTCATCGCCTGCGAGCTCGGCGATGCGCTTGACGTCCGCGGCCGACTCGTAACGGCGCGGCGCGTGCTCGAGCAGGTCGCGCACGGTGCCGAGGCCGAGGTTTGCGAGCTTTCGCTTCAGCGTCGCGCCGACGCCGGGCAACGAGTCGAGTGCGAGGTCGAGGCGTTCCGGCCGCGGCCGGCCGCGAGGCGGCGGCCATTGCGCAGGCTGGTCCAGGGCGGCAAACCGCGTCGGTCCACGCGTCGCTGTCACCTGCGCAGCCAGGGTGCGCAGACACTACGACCCTCGTCGGACGGCACGGAGCTCAGGCCGGCGAGTCGTCGAACCAGAAGACGCCGACCGCACCGGGGCCGGCATGCGTGCCGACAACCGCGCCGAGCGTCGTCGTGAGCTCGACCTGGGCGTGCGGACGACGTTCACGGACGAGCTCCTGAAGGCTTGCGACACGGCCAGGTGCCGCGGCGTGCGCGTACGCAAGTCGCACCGACGATCCGTCGCCCGTCGCGGTCGCGACTTCGTCCGCGAGCTCTTCGAGCGCTTTCTGGCTCCCCCGGACGCGCTTCACCGGCACGACCTCGCCGTTTCGGATCGCAAGCACAGGCTTGATGTTCATCAACGTCCCCGCCATTGCGCGTGCACGACCGATGCGGCCGCCGCGCTGGAGGAACTCCAAGGTGTCGACCGTGAAGAGGACGCCGCCGCCTTCCTTGAAGCGTGCAACGAGCGCATCGACCTCCTCGTCCGTCGTGCCCGCTTCGAGCCGTCGCTGAATCGCGAGCGCAAGCATCGCGACGGCACCGGAGACCGTCTCTGTGTCGTAGGCCTTCACCTTGTCGCCGATCGTCGCCGCCGCCGAGACCGCGCCCTGGTAGGTGCCGGAGAAGGTCGCGCCGATGTGCAGCGAGACGATCCGTTCGTAGTGCGCGAGCCCTTCGTACGTCGCGAGGAAGTCGCCCGGTGTCGGTTGCGACGTCGTCGGGGTGACCGTGGATACGCGCAGCCGCTCGTAGAACTGCGCGGGCCCGAGGTCGACGTAGTCGCGATAGCTCTCGTCGCCGAAGAGCACGTACAACGGGACGACGCGCCAGTTCGGGAAGGCTCGGGCCTCGTCGGTGTAGTCGGCGGTCGAGTCGAGCACGATCGCGGTGTTCTCTGTCGTGAGGTTCATCGCTTCGACTGCGCGGCTACGAGGAGCGCGTCGACGATCGCGTCGAGCTCGGCGTCCTTCGTCAGGCACGCCGCGGCGCCCGCCGCGCGTAGCGCCTTCATCTCGGCCGCGTTCGCCGACGCAGTCAGACACACGACGGCGACCCCCGGGCACGCAGTCAGCACAGCGGTCGTCGCCTGCACGCCGTCGAGTCCGGGCAGCCGATAGTCCATCAACACGACGTCCGGTTCGTACGCCGTGCACGCCGGCACCGCTTCCGTCCCGTCGCCGACCGACGCGACAACCTGGATCTCCGGCCGTAGCTCGAGCAGCAGCTCGAGTGCCTCGCGGAACACCTGGTTGTCCTCGACGAGCACGATGCGAACCGGCTCAGCCAACCCCGCCTATTCTGCCGACAGCAGAAGGGGATAGTGCGGTTGGCCGCCGGCCTGCACCTCGAGCTCGATGCTGGGATGCGCTTCACCGATGCGGGCGAGCAGCGCATCGAGGTCCGGCTCGTCGGCGCCGGTGAGGAGCGTGAGCACCTCACGCGGCTCTTCGAGGAGCTTCGCGATCACTGCTGCAGCGACGTCCGCGAAGTCGTCGCCGCCGGCGACGGCCTCGCCGTCCGCGAGCCCGAGCCACTTGCCTTCACGGATCGCGATCCCGTTCAGCTCGACGTCGCGCGACGCGATCGTCACTTCTCCGGTCGCGACACCGCTCGACGCGTCGCGCATCTCGGGTGCGTTGTCCGCGGCGCCGCGGTCGGCGTCGAACGCGATCATCGCCGCAAGCCCGGCCTGCAGGGTGTCGGTGGCGACGACCTCGACAGGTCGCCCTGCCAGTCGCGCCGCTTGCTCCGCGGCGAGGACGACGTTGGAGTTGTTCGGCAAGAGGATCACTTCGTCCGAATCGAGGCCCTGCACCGCTTGCACGAGGTCTGCGGTCGACGGGTTCATCGTCTGCCCGCCCTCGACGATGCGCGCCGCGCCGAGGCTCTCGAACAACCGGCGGTTCCCATCTCCGACGACGACGGCGACGACAGCGCAGCGGACGCGCTCGCCGACGACCTCGAGTAGCCGTTCTTCACGCTGCGCAGTCTGCTCGTGCATGTTCGCAATCTCGACGCGGTCGATCGTGCCGACCGCCACGCCAAAGGAGAGCGCTGCGCCCGGATCGTCGGTGTGCACGTGCACCTTCAGCGCGGTGTCGTCGCCGACGACGAGCAGCGAGTCGCCGATCCGCTCGAGCTGCCGCTCGAGCTCGTCGCGGTCGAGCCCTTCGCCCTCGACTACGAAGCCGGTGCAGTACCGGTACTGCGAGAGCTCCTGGTGGACAGCCTCGACGCCGACGGCTTCCAGCGTGGGCGGAGGCTCCGGGATCGGCTCGCCGGTGACAGCCGCGGCGACGCCTCGGAAGAGCTCGAGAAGCCCGGCTCCGCCTGCGTCGACGACTCCGGCATCACGCAGGATGTCCAGCTGCTCCTGCGTGCGCGCAACGGCTTGCTCACCACGCCGCACGAGTGCGAGCAGGAGCTCATCGGTCGCCGGCGCGGCCTCAACCTGCGCTTCCGCCTCTTCGGCGAGCGCACGGATGACCGACAGCATCGTTCCTTCGACGGGCCGGCGGACCGCGCGGTAGGCAGCGTCGGAGGCCGACCGAAGCGCCGCGGCGATCGCGGCGCCGTCGGCGCGCTCCGTCGCGCCCAGAACCTCCGCGGCTCCACGAACGATCTGCGAGAAGATCACGCCGGAGTTGCCGCGCGCGCCCATCAGCGCGCCGCGCGTCACGTCGCGCGCCAGACCGGCGCGGTCTGGTGGGCTCGCCTCGTCGAGCGACTCGCGCAGCGAACGCACGGTCAGCGCGAGGTTCGTTCCCGTGTCGCCATCCGGAACCGGATAGACGTTAAGGTCGTCGATCCGCTGCCGCGCAGCGTCGATCGAAGCGGCGGCAGCGGCGACCCAACCGCGAACGAGCTCGAGGTCGTCGGTCATGCCGTCTTCTTCACGTCCTCGATGTGAACCTCCACCGAAGCAACACGCAGGCCCGTCAGTCGCTCGACCTCGTAGACCACGCGAGACCGGATCGTGGCGGCGACCTCGGCGAGGTTCAGGCCGTACTCGACGACGACGTAGAGCTCGATCTCGACGCCGCCTCCGTTGCCTCCGATCGTGATCCCCTGCGTCTCGCGCGCCCGGGCGAGGAGTCGCGCCGCGCGGTTGCGCGCCGACATGCCGACGACGCCGTAGCACTCGGCCGCGGTCTGCGCGACGATCTGCGCGATTGCGCCGCTCGAGATCGTGATCCGGCCGAGCGACGAGGACAAGGCGTGGTCGCCCTCCACGAACCAGTTAGACGTGCCGGCCGCCACCCCGGTTGCGCGTCAGATCCTCACGGACCCGTCGTCGGCGATCGTCCAGTGGGGATTGTGCGCGACCTCCCAGGCGTGGCCGTCCGGATCGACGAAGACGCCCGTGTAGCCGCCCCAGAACGCCTGACCCGGCGGCCGCGTCACGCGCGCGCCGGCGCGCTCGGCCTCGGCGACGATCGTGTCGACCTCCGCCGGGCTCCGCACGTTGTGCGCCAGCGTGATGCCGCCCCAGCCGCCGCCGTCCGTGACGCCCGAGTCCTCGGCGAGCTGATCGCGGCCCCAGAGCGCGACGACCATCCCGCCCGTCTGGAAGAAGACGACGTCATCGTCTGGGCCCGCGTTCGTGTGCCAGCCGAGCGTCTCGTAGAACCTCCGCGCGCGATCGAGGTCCGCGACGCCGAGCGTGACGAGGCTCAGCCGCTGCTCCACGTGGGAATCCTGGCAGATCGCGCGCGAGCCTCCGCGCGCGAGCGCGGTCAGATGGCCTTCTGGACCTTGCCGGACTTCAGGCAGCGGGTGCAGACGTAGGCGCGAGTCGGCTTGCCGCCGAGCAGCACGCGAACGCGCTGGACATTCGGATCGAAACGCCGCTTGGTTGCCACCATCGAGTGGCTGCGGTTGTTTCCGAAGCTCGGCTTCTTCCCACAGACTGCGCAAACCTTCGCCATCGGCGGCGGAGTGTAGCCGAAGGCCGGTCGCGTACCCTTCGCGCATGGAGCCGGTCAAGGGCAGTTGCCTCTGCGGCGGAGTCCGGTTCGAGGTGACCTTGCCGTTTCGGCGCGCGAATCACTGCCATTGCTCGCGCTGCCGTAAGCACTCGGGCGCGTTCGGCGAGACGCAGGGCCGGGTGCCGCGTGAGGGATTTCGGCTCCTCGCCGGCCACGAGCTCGTGCGCGTCTGGCGGCCTGACGACGGCGGCGCCGTGAAGGCCTTCTGCGAGCGCTGCGGCTCGAGCCTCTTCGGCGGCACCTGGCCCGATGGGCCGGAGGTCTCGATCCGTCTCGGTGCACTCGACGACGATCCAGGGATTCGGCCGCAGTACCACTCGTTCGTCGGATCGAAGGCTGCGTGGGACGAGCTGCCGGACGACGGGCTGCCGCGCCACAGCGCCAGGCCTCCGTCCGACTAGCCCTTACGCGCGCGCGGCCGTGCGGAGCTGCGAGAAGAGGTCGGCCATCTCGAGCGCGGCGCGCACCGCCTCCGCGCCCTTGTCGGCGCGAGCGCGCGCCTGGTCGATGTTCTCGACCGTGAGGACGCCGAAGGCGACCGGCACGCCCGTCTCGAGCGCCGCGAGCTGGAGACCCGACGAGGCCTCGCCGGCGACATAGTCGAAGTGCGCGGTCTCGCCGCGGATGATGCAGCCGAGCGCGATCACGCAGGAGTACCGGCGGGTCTTCGCGAGCGCCATCGCGCCGAGCGGCAGCTCGAATGCTCCGGGGACGGGCATGATCGTCACGGCCTCGCGGAGAACGCCGGCGCGCTCGAGCTCGGCCATCGCCGACTCGATCAAGCTGTTCGTGATCTCGCCGTTGAAACGCGACGCGACGATCGCGACGCCGCGCCGTCCGCCGGCGGGCGAGCCTTCGAGGACCGAGACGCCGTCCGGTAGATCGAGGTCGCCCGGGGCGTGGCCTTCGGCGCGGAGGAGCGGAAGCGGCTCGGCGAGCGACGGATCGGTGTCCTCGGAGACTTCCGGAACTGCGACGGCGCCGTCGGCGTCCGCGACGGCTTCGTCTTCCGGCTCCTCCTCGGACTCCTCGTCGCGATCTTCGTCAGGCTCGTCCTCGGACTCTTCGTCGAGCTCGACCTCGTCGGCGACCTCGTCCTCGTCGGCGTCGTCGGCGTCGGTGACGGCGAGCTCCTCGATCGGCTCGACCTCGTCGAGCGCCTCGCGCTCGACCAACTCGCCTTCCTCGCGCTCGCCGGGCCAGCGCTCCGACTGCGAGCTCATTCGCCGGCCTCGTCGAGCTTCGGATCGAAGCGCACGTCCTGATGGTGCAGGCGGAGCGAATGCCCGAGCTTCGCGCGCTTCGTTTCGAGGTAGCGCGCGTTCTCTGCCCGCGGCGGCACCTCGATCGGAAGCTGATCGACGACGGTCAAGCCGAAACCTTCGATGCCGGTCATCTTCTTCGGATTGTTCGTGAGGATCCGGATGGTGCTCAGCCCGAGCTCCTTCAGGATTTGGTTCCCGATGCCGTAGTCGCGCGCGTCGACGGGCAGGCCGAGCTCGACGTTTGCCTCGACGGTGTCGCGACCCTGCTCCTGCAGCTCGTACGCCTTCAGCTTGTTGAGGAGCCCGATGCCGCGTCCTTCCTGCGCCATGTAGAGAAGGACGCCGCTTCCTTCTTCGTCGATCCGCTGCAGCGCAAGCTCGAGCTGCTCACCGCAGTCACAGCGAAGCGAGTGGAAGACGTCGCCCGTCAAGCACTCCGAGTGGACGCGTACGAGCACGCTGTCTCGACCTGCGACGTCGCCCTTGACGAGCGCGACGTGGTGCTTGCCCGTCAGCTTCTCTCGGAAGGCGACGGCGGTGAACTCTCCGTACGCGGTCGGCATGCGCACGCTCGTCTCGCGCTCGACGAGAACCTCGTGGCGCCGTCGATACTCGATCAGGTCGGCAACGGTGATCAGCTTCAGGCCGTGCCGCGCGCAGAACTCGACGAGGTCGGGGACGCGCGCCATCGTGCCGTCGTCCTTCATCACCTCGCACACGACGCCGGCCGGAATCAGTCCGGCGAGCCGCGCGAGATCCACGGCTGCCTCGGTCTGGCCCGTGCGCTGAAGCACGCCGCCCGGAGCTGCGCGAAGCGGAAAGACGTGACCGGGTTGCACGAGATCAGACGCACCTTTGGAGGCGTCGATCGCGACTTGGACGGTTCGCGCGCGGTCGTGCGCGGAGATGCCGGTTGTGATTCCTTCGCGCGCTTCGATCGAGACCGTGAACGCGGTTTGGAACGGCGTCTCGTTGTGGTCTGTCATTGCGCGGAGGCCGAGGACATCGCAGCGTTCGGGCGTCAGGCAGAGACAG
>JBKPRX010000142.1:0-4353 GCA_046734795.1 Actinomycetota bacterium | reverse complement strand
CTTCGCCGACTACCACCCGCGAGACTTCCGCATCGAGCTGTGGGACGGCAGCACGTGGGAGCCCGAGACGCACGAGCCGCGCTTCACGTTGCGGTTGAAGGAGCCGAACGTCTTGCGCGCGTTCCTCAGCGCGAGCGAGCGCGCGCTTGCCGAGGCGTACATCCACGACGCGATCGACATCGAAGGCGACGTCTATGCGGCGATCGCCGCTGCCGACCACGTGCTGCTCGAGCGCGACTGGTCGCGAACCGAGCGGCTCCGTCAGGCCGCGCGGCTGCTGTCGCTCCCGGCTCGTCGCTCGAACGGAAACGGCCACGCCGCTGCGACGCTTCGCGGCCGACGCTTCTCGCTCGCGCGCGACCGGCAGGCGGTCACATATCACTACGACCGCTCGAACGAGTTCTTCGCGTTGTGGCTCGACGCCCGCATGACGTATTCGTGCGCGTACTGGGGTGAGGGCGTGAAGACGATCGACCAAGCGCAGGAGCGGAAGCTCGAGCTGATCTGCCGCAAGCTGCGTCTACAACCGGGCGAGCGCGTGCTCGACATCGGCTGCGGCTGGGGCTCGTTCGTCGTCTATGCGGCCGAGCGCTACGGAGTGGACGTGCTCGGCGTCACGTTGAGCGAGAACCAGGCACAAGTCGCGCGCGAACGGATCCGGGCGGCGGGAGTCGGCGATCGCGCGCGCATCGAAGTGCGCGACTACCGCGACCTCGAGGGTCACGAGCAGTTCGACAAGATCGCGAGCATCGGGATGTTCGAGCACGTTGCTCCCGACGTGTTGCCCGGCTACTTCGAGCGCGCGCACGCGTTGCTCCGTCCGCAAGGCGTTTTCTTGAACCAGGGAATCGCGCGTCCGATCGAACGCAAAGAGCGAAGCGGCGAGTCGTTCCTGCTGGCCTACGTCTATCCGGACGCCGAGCTCTCGCCGATCTCGACGGCGCTGCGTGCGGCGGAGTCGGTTGGGTTCGAGGTGCGCGACGTCGAAAGCCTCCGCGAGCACTACCCGCTCACGCTGCGCGCGTGGCTCAGCCGGCTCGAGGCGGCCTACGACGAGGCAGTTCGCGCAGCCGGCGAGGAGACCTACCGCGTGTTCCGGCTCTACCTCGCGGGCTCGGCGCATGGCTTCGAGACGAACCGGATCAGCGTCTTCCAGACGCTCCTCGCGAAGCCGGAGCGCGGCCGAAGCGGACTGCCGCTGACGCGCGAGGACTGGTATGGCAACTAGCGTCGCCGAGCGGGCGGCACAAGAGGGCGCGGTTCGGCGAACGCTCGCGATCCTCGACGGCCTCCTTCAGGACTACGCGCGCGACTTCGCCGTGCGGCTCTGGGACGGCACGACGTTGCCGCCGGCGGCAGGGCGAGAGGCGCGGTTCACGCTCGTGCTCCAGCATCCGGGCGCCCTGCGCGCACTGCTCTGGCCGCCGAACCAGCTCGCGATGGCGGAGGCGTATCTCTACGACGACGTCGACATCGAGGGCGATCTCGAGGCTGTGTTCCCCTTCGCAGACCACCTGCTGCTGGAGCGCGACTGGACGCTCGCGCAAAAGGCGCACACCGCAGCGAAGCTCGTCGCGCTGCCGCGGGAGCGGCGTCCGCGCGCCGGTCGCTCCGGCGCGGAGCTGCGCGGTCGCAAGTTCTCGCTCGCACGGGACAAGCAAGCGGTGACGTACCACTACGACCTGTCGAACGAGTTCTTCTCGCTCTTCCTCGACGAGCGCATGGTCTACACGTGCGCGTACTTCACCGACGAGGCGCAGGATCTCGACGCTGCGCAGGAGCAGAAGCTCGACCTGATCTGCCGCAAGCTGCGGCTCCGTCCCGGCGAGCGGCTGCTCGACATCGGCTGCGGCTGGGGCGGCCTTCTCATCCACGCCGCGCAGCACTACGGCGTCGAAGCGCTCGGCGTGACGCTCAGTGCGCCGCAGGCGGAGCTCGCGAGCGAGCGAATCCGTGCGGCAGGTCTTGCGGACCGCTGCCGCGTCGATGTGCGCGACTACCGGGAGGTCGGTGAGCCCGAGGGCTTCGACAAGATCACGAGCATCTGCATGTTCGAGCAGGTCGGCGAGGAGGTCTTGCCGGACTACTTCGGAACCGTGCTGAAGCTGCTTCGTCCGGGCGGCGTCTTCCTGAACCAAGGACTCGCTGCGCACCACGACCTGCACGCGAAGCTCGGGCGGCGCGGCGACTCGTTCATGCGCCGTTACGTCTTTCCCGACGGCGACGTCGTCCCGATCGCGACTGCGCTGCGCGCCGCCGAGCTCGCCGGCTTCGAGGTGCGCGACGTCGAGAGCTTGCGAGAGCACTACGTGCTCACGTTGAGCCACTGGGTGCGAAGGCTCGAGGAGCGCCACGAGCAGGCGCGCGCTGCCGTCGACGAGGTCGCGTACAGAATCTGGCGCTTGTACATGGCCGGATCCCGGTATTCGTTCGCGACGAACCGCATGAACCTGTATCAGGTGCTCTTCGCGAAGCCGCCCGCGTCGCTCCCGCTCGGGCGCGGCGACTGGTACGCGCGCACCGGCTAGCGCTTCAGTCGGCCTCGACGAACCAGAAGACGCCGAGCGCGCCCGGACCGAGGTGCGACCCGAGCGCAGGCGCGAACTCGACGAGCAGATCGAATGATGCGCTCGGCCGCAGCCCGCGGAGTCGTTCGGCGAACGCGAGGGCTTCGTCGCGCGCGTCCGCATGTGACACGCCGAAGTGGACGTCCGGCGAGTCGGGCGTCGCGTCAGTGAACTCCCGTGCGAGCGCGTCGAGCGATTGCGAACGACCGCGCACGCGACGGACGGGCACGTTGACGCCGCCTTCGATCGAGACGAGCGGCCGCGTGTTCAGGGCGCCGCCCGCGAGCGCGCGAACGCGCCCGATGCGGCCGCCACGTGCCAGGTACTTGAGCGTCTCGACGGTGTAGACGAAACGCGCGTCGCGCCGAAAGCGTTCGACGAGCGCCGAGATCTCGTCGTCGGTCGTGCCGCGCTCGAGCCGCCGCTGGATGGCATCTGCGAGCAAGACGATCGTTCCCGACACGGTCCCAGAGTCGATCGAGAGGACGCGGCCTTCCGTCTCCTCGGCGGCGAGCACAGAGCTGTTGTAGGTGCCCGAGAGCTTCGCCGAGGGATGGATCGCGAAGACGCGTTCGTAGTCTGCGAGCTCCTCGAAGACCGCGGTGAACTCCCCCGGAGATGGAACAGAGGTCAACGGCACGTCGGCCGTCTCGCGCAGTCGTCGATAGAGATCGCTCGGCGTGACGTCGAAGTAATCGCGAAGGACGGCGTCGCCAAAGGTCAGATTCAGCGGCACGACTCGCCAATTCGGGTGTCGTTGCTCGAACGGCGTCAGATCCGACGCCGTATCGAGAACGATCGCCGCACTTCCGTTGGCGAGGCGCATGCCGTGTCTTAGCATCCTCCAGTGCATGGTGTGCTCGCGGTGTGGGGTGGAGAACGATGCCGACGCGCGCTTCTGCGTGGGCTGCGGCGCCGCGCTCGGTTCCGTTTGCCCTGCGTGCGGTACGCCGGCGGCGCCGGGCGCGTTGTTCTGCAGCTCGTGCGGCGCGAAGCTCTCGGGCGGCGGGTCCGCAACGGAGGAGCGCAAGGTCGTCAGCGTTGTCTTCGCGGATATCGTCGGCTTCACCAACCGCTCGGAGCAACTCGACCCCGAAGGCGTGCGGCGCCTCCTCGACCCGTTCTTCGCGCGCGTCCGCGCCGAATGCGAGCGTCGCGGCGGAACCGTCGAGAAGTTCATCGGTGACGCGGCGATGGCCGTCTTCGGAAGCCCGACCGCGCACGAGGACGATCCCGAACGCGCCGTGCGCGCCGCGCTCGCGGTCGTCGATTCGGTCGCGGAGCTGAACGAAGCGGACGAGTCGCGCGACCTCCACGTCCGCATTGCAGTCAACACCGGCGAGGCGCTCGTGTCGGTCGGTCCGAATCGCCGCGAGAGCGAATGGCTCGCGACCGGCGACATCGTCAACACGTGCGCGCGGATGCAGACCGCTGCTCCGATCGACACCGTGATCGTCGGCGAGTCGACGATGCGTGCGACGCGCGACGTGATCGAGTACAGCGAAGTCGATTCGATCGTCGCGAAAGGAAAGTCGCAACCCATCCGCGTCTGGGCGGCCGTGCGGGAGCTCGCCGCCGCCGGTGCGGATCGCCATCGCGCCGACGCGCCGTTCGTCGGCCGTCAGCGCGAGATGGAGGCGCTCGCGGAGGCGTTCTCGCGCTCGCGCGACTCCGAGCAGACGCAGCTCGTCACGATCGTCGGCGCACCCGGGATGGGCAAGAGCCGGCTCGTGTGGGAGCTCTGGCGAGCGCTCGAGCGGATGCCGCAGCTTGCGGTCTCGCTGCA
>JBKPRX010000141.1:0-10206 GCA_046734795.1 Actinomycetota bacterium | reverse complement strand
TCGCCGCTCACGACTGCAGCTGCCGTCTCGTCGCACGAGGTCTCGAGCGCCAGGATCATGCAGCGAGACGCATGCGCAGCCGCTCGAGCGCAGCCGCGTCGGCGCCGCCCGCTCGCAGGTAGCCCGCAGCGCCGCCGTACTCGCTCTGCAGATGATCGAGCGCGCCTTGCATCTTCTCCGCCGCGCATTCGTTCTCGCGAGAGAGCCACTCGCGCTCCGCGTCGTCCGTTGCGGCCGCGATCAGCGCGTCGTAGCGCGGCTGCAGAGCGGCACGCGACGCGACGTAGTCCTCGACGAGGGCATCCCGCCGAACCCCGGCGATCGAAAGCGCGAGCGCGGCGACGAGGCCGGTTCGGTCGCGGCCTGCCGTGCAATGGAAGAGCGCGGCGTCTTCCGACTCCGCAAGCGTCTCGACCACACGTGCGAAGAGCGACTGCGACCACTCGAGCAGCAACACGTAGAAATCGTCCTGGCCGGCGCGCGCGTGCGCAGCGCGCATGAAGTCTGCGTCGTCGTAGCGGAACACGGGCGCGCGAACCGCGCCGTCGAGACAGTTGCCCTCGGTCGGGCAGCGCAGATCGACGACGGTCGTGACGCCGTACGCACGCATGGCGCCGAGGCCCTGCGGGCTGAGTCGCGTGATGTCGTCGGCGCGGACGAGCACGCGGTACTGCGTCTCGCCGCCGCGCTCGAGCGGCAGACCGCCGAGGTCGCGGACGTTCAGACAGCCCTCCCAGCGAAGCTCACGCATCGGGCTCGCCGGCTGCGACCGGGTCCTTCCACATGATCAGCGCGTCTTCGCGGTTGTCCGTGTAATAGCCGCGCCGGATTCCGCGGGACTCGAAGCCGAGGCGCTCGTACAACCGAATCGCCGTTTCGTTCGAGACACGGACTTCGAGCGTGTAGCCACGGCGTGCGTCGTGCGCAGTCACTTCGAAGAGGCGCTCGAGCATCATCGCGCCGACGCCGCGCCCGCGATGGTCGGGATCGACGGCGACGTTCATCACGTGCCATGCATCGACGTAGCGAGACACGATCAGGTAGCCGATCAACGGTCCCTCGCCTTCGTCGCCGTCCGCTTCGAACGCACCGAGGCAGATCGACGAGGGCTTCGCGAGCTCGCCTGCGAACATCGAGCGCGACCAGGGCGTGGGATACGAGCGGCGCTCGATCGTCTCGATCGCCTCGAGCTCCGCGTGCGTCAAGCGCCGGAGATGGATCGTGGTCACGGCCGTACGCTCCGCTCTGCGTCCGGGATGCGCAAGTACATCGGCTCGATCTCGTCGAGCGGCCGCAGGTTCTTCACGAGCGCAGCGTGGAAGCGTGCGCGCGCAACGTGACGCTCGTCGCTGTCCGGCGGCACGACGAGGCCGCGCTCCTCGAGAACCGCGCGGTAGCGCACTGCGCCGTCGCCGACGCACGCCGTTCCTGGATCGAGCCTCTGGACGAGCTCGGCCGGTGCGAGCACGCGGGCGCTGCCGTCGACGAGTGCGAACACCTCGCGGCGCTTCGCATCGACGATCGGAACTGCGCCTGGCGCGCCGGCCGCGAGCGCGTCGAGCGTCGAGACGCCGTCGCCGTGGACACGGAGCGCGAATGCGAGGGCACGCGCCGTCGCAAGACCCATCCGGATTCCGGTGAAGCTACCCGGGCCGACGCCGACGGCGATCGCGTCGAGGTCACGCGGGGACGCGCCACCCTGACGGAAGAGCGCGTCGACGTCTTCGAGCAGCGTCAGCGGCCGCGACGAGCGCTCGGCGAGGACCTCTTCGTCGTCGACGAGCGCGCTCGTCGCAACGTCGGTCGCAGTGTCAAATGCGAGTGTCAGCACCGTCGATCGTGATTTGCCTGCGGCCGTTCTCAGCATGACGCAAACGCACGGCGACGCGCGCAGGCGGCAACACGCCCTCGCCGGCCTCGGGCCATTCGACGAAGACGATCGCGTCGTCGAAGTACGGCTCGAGGTCGCCCCACTCCGCCGCCGAAACGCCTTGAAAGCGGTAGAGGTCGAGATGCGAGATCTCGATGTCGCGACCGCGGTAGCGGTGGCCGATCGTGAACGACGGGCTCGTCACCTTGCCTTCGACGCCGAGGGCGCGACACGCACCGCGGACGAACGTCGTCTTGCCTGCACCGAGTTCGCCCGATACGCCCACGACGTCGCCGTTCCCGAGCGTTAGGGCGAGGCGCGCCGCCAGCGCCTCCGTCTCTTCGGCTGTCGCCGTCTGGGTCTCCACGGAGGAGACGCTAGCGATGCGCTCTCTGGTCGCCGAGGACGACGTCGTGCGAGAGCGGCGTGCCTCCGTGCGTCGCCGGCCCGAGCCCCAGGCGCTAGAAGAGGCCGAGCTGAACGGCCGGCTGCTGGCGCGCAAGCTCGGCGAGCGGTTCCGCTTCGTGCTCGGCGAGCACGTTCGCAAGCAGCTCACGACCGAGCAGCTCGGGCAGACGCGCGAAGTCCGACTCGAGCACCTTCAACATTGCCGGCGTATAGAGCGCCGCCGCGGGGTGGTAGAGCGGATAGAGGATCACCGTGCGGCCTCCGATCGTCGTCTCCTGCTCTTGCCCGTGCACGCGTGTGATTCCCGTGGGGCGACCAGAGAGGAGCTTCGTCGCGAAGTTCCCGAGCGTCGCGACCACAGTCGGCTCGATCAGCTCGATCTGACGGAAGAGATGCGGCTCGCACGACTCGATCTCGTCGGGCTGCGGGTCGCGGTTTCCCGGCGGGCGGCACTTGAGCACGTTCGCGATGTAGACGTCGTGACGCTCGAGGCCGATGCCGTTCAGCAGCTTCTCGAGCAGCTTCCCGGCTTGGCCGACGAACGGGATGCCCTGCTTGTCCTCGTGGAAGCCCGGCGCCTCGCCGACGAACATCAGGTCGGCGGTAGGGCTGCCGGATCCGAAGACGACCTGCGTGCGGCCCTGCGCGAGCCGGCAGCGCGTGCAGCCGGCGGCTTCGTCTGCGTACGAGAGGAGCTCAGCGGCCGTCATGGGCGCCGAGTCTAGGCGTCCGTCCGGACGATCACCAGTCGGCCGCCGCGGGCGTCAGTGGCCGCAGCCGCAGCTGCCGCCGCAGCAACCGCCGCCGCCGCCGAAGCTCGGCTGCGACGCGACGCCGTGGGCGGCGAAGACCGAGAGCTGGCGCCGCACGTTCGTGGCTGCGCAGTCCGGGCAGGCGACCTGCTCGTCGCCCCGGACGAGCTCCTCGAAATGCGACTCGCACTGCATGCAGACGTACTCGTAGATCGGCACGCCGTGAGCCTACCACCGCCACCTCCGGCCGCTCGTCGAGAGCTAGAGCCGCGGCAGGAACTCGAGCAAGAGCTCGTTGAAGCGCTCCGGGTGCTCGAGCATCACCCAGTGGCCCGCGTCGAAGGACTCGTAGCGCCAGCCGCCTTTGACTCGGCCTTCGCTCGCGAGCATCGCCGACTCGGCGAGATAGGGGTCGCGGAGCCCGAAGATGCCGAGCGTCGGCGCCTGCACGTCGGGCAGCTCGCTCGGTGGTCCGATCAGTCGTTCCGGTCGGATGTTCGCGCGGTACCAGTTGAGTCCGGCCGTGAGCGCGCCGGGCTGCGAGAGCTCGCGGATCGTCGTCTCGACGTCGACGGCGTCGTCGCCGAAGTACTCGCGCATGAAGTACCAGTCGTCGCGCTGCATCAGCTCCTCGGCGATCCCGTCGAAGAGGAAGAGCAGCCGGTACCAACCCTTTTGGAGCGCCTCGAGCTCCGGTAGCGCCGCGTTCGGAAAGCCAACCGAGACGACGACGAGATGGTCGACGCGGTTCGGCTCGAGCGACGCGAAGAGCCACGCAAGGCCCGCGCCCCAGTCGTGCGCGACGACATGTGCGCGTTCGACACCGCGCGCGTCCATGATCCCGACGACGTCCTTGACGATCGTCGAGAGGCGGTACCCGTCGACGTTGGTCGGACGATCGCTCTGTCCACGACCGCGCAGGTCCGGGGCGAGCGCGCGATACCCGGCCGAGGTGAGCGCGTCCACTTGCGGGCGCCACAGCTTCGACGTGTCGGGGAACCCGTGGAGAAAGAGGACGGGCTGTCCTTCGCCTTCGTCAACGAGCTCGAACTCGAGACCGTTCGCGGCGACTCTCACCTGCGGAGCTGCTTTCCCCACTCGGTCGCGTCGCGCAGGTCGCGCTTCAGCACTTTCCCGCCCGCATTCCGCGGTAGCGGGTCGCCGCGCATCGAGACGTACTGCGGAATCTTGAAATCGGCGAGCCGGCCCTTTGCGAAGTCGACAATGTCCTCCGGCGTCAGCGTCTGGCCCGGCCTGGGTACGACGATCGCGCCGACCTTTTCGCCCATCATCGTGTCGGGTACGCCGAGGACCGCGACCTCGTAGACCTTCGGATGTGCCGCGAGCGCGTTCTCGACCTCGACCGAGTACACGTTCTCGCCGCCGCGGTTGATCATGTCCTTGACGCGGTCGACGATCGTCACGAAGCCGTCGTCGTCGATCGTCGCGACGTCGCCGCTGTGCAGCCAGCCGTCGACGAACGCCGCGGCAGTCGCGTCCGGGTTGTTCCAGTAGCCGTTGACGACGTTCGGCCCGCGGATCAGGAGCTCGCCCGCGCCCGTCTCCTCCACGTCTGCGAGATCGAGCTCGATCGGCGGCGCTGCAAACCCCACGGTCTCCGCGCGCTCCAGCGCCCACCCGTCCGGAAGATACGTCGAGGCGGCCGCCGACTCGGTGAGGCCGAAGCCGTTGCCGAGCAGCGCGTTGGGGAACGCCTCGCGCATCCGCTCGACCTGCTGCGGCGGCATCGGGGCGCCGCCGTAGCTCGCCCAGCCGAGGTGCGACATGTCGAACTCGCCGAAGTTCTCCTGGTTCATCGCGTACCAGTAGATGGCCGGCACCGTGGTCATCGAATCGATCCGCTCGTCCACGATCGTGCGCAGAAACGTCTGCACGTCGAACTCGCGCATGATCACAGCCGCTCCCTGAATCAGCCACAGCGACACGAGCTGGGCGATACAGCCGGTGACGTGGAAGAGCGGGACGGAGATCAGCCCTCGTATGCCGCCGTCCTGTGCGCGGCCACCGTACGCTCGGTGACGCTTGGTCGACTCGGCGGTCGCGATGAAATTCTCATGGGTCATCACGGCGCCCTTCGGAAAACCCGTGGTGCCGCTCGTGTACCAGAGCGCCCCCGTGTCGCCGCTGCTCAAGTCTTCGCAGACAAACGGCGCGGCGTCGGGCGGTGGGCGGTGTGGCCCGAGCGCGAACTTCGCCCCCGCGTCGCCGAGCACGTACTCGACCTCGGGCTCGGCGAACCGCGTGTTGACGGGAACGACAGTCGCACCGGCCATGAGCGCGCCGGCGAACGCGAGGCACCAGTCGACGCCGTTGCCGAAGCGGATCGCGACACGATCGCCGCGCGCGACACCTTCCGAGACGAGACCACCAGCGACGCGTGCGGCGCGGTCCCAGAGCTCACGGTAGGTCAGCCGCGGCCCGCCCACCTCGACGACAGCTTCCCGGCCCGGAGCAGCGTCGACTGCGTTCCGCAACAGCTCGAGGACGGTCTCGGGCTGTCGTTCGTAATGGAGGACGCCGTCTGCACCGCGAACCATTCTCGACATGTCGTACGGTTGGATGCGCCCGACACGGCCTGCTTTCGCAGGCACCGCGTCGTCGCGCTGCGTCTCAGAGCCAGCAGCCATCCGCGAAACGGTACACTCGCCGGTGCCCGGTATCCGGTACGGAACTGGAGCGCCAAACATGTTCGAACGAATCGAGATCGTCGGCTCGGGCCGTGTCGGCACGGCTATGGCTGCGCGTCTTCAGGAGCGCGGTGTGACGCTGAGCGTGGATGACGCGGAGCTCGTCGTCCTCTGTGTGCCGGACTCGGCAGTGGCCGAGGTCGCCGCGAGTCGAGCCTCCGGCGACGTCTGGATCTGCCATGTCTCGGGAGCCTTGCCGCTCTCGGCCCTCGATCCGCACGAGCGGCGCTTCTCCGTCCATCCGCTGCAGACGTTCACCAACAGGCCGGCCTCCGACGCCGAGCGGGCGGCGCAGTTCGACGGCGCGTGGGGCGCGGTCACGGCCGAGACACCCGAAGCGCGCGACTGCGCATGGTGGCTCGCCGAGACGCTCCGCCTGCGGCCGTTCGAGCTCGCTGACGCCGCGCGCCCGCTCTACCACGCCGGTGCCGCGATGGCGTCGAACTATCTCGTGACGCTCGAGCGCGCGGCCGCGTCGCTGCTCGAAGCCGCGGGCGCTCCGCGCGAAGCGCTCGTGCCGCTGATGAAGCGGACGATCGACAATGGCTTCGAGCTCACAGGCCCGATTGCGCGGGGCGATTGGTCGACGGTGGAACGGCATCGCGAGGCAATTCGCGCGTCGCGCCCCGAGCTCGAGCATCTCTACGACACACTCGCGGGCGCAACCGTGGCGGTGGCGCTGTGAAGGTCGCGCGCACGATCGCGGAAGTGCGTGCGGAGCTGCACGACACGCGCGCGAAGAAGACGATCGGCCTCGTGCCCACGATGGGCGCGCTCCACGAAGGCCACGTTTCGCTCTTCGAGGCCGCGCGGCGCGAGAACGACGTCGTCGTTGCGAGCCTCTTCGTCAACCCGGCGCAGTTCGGCGATCCCGCCGACCTTGCCCGGTACGTCGTCGACGAAGACGCCGACGCAGCGGCTGCCCAGCGGTCAGGGGTCGACGTGCTCTTCGCTCCGGACGCAGGCGAGCTCTACCCCGCCGGCTTCGACACATGGATCGACGTCGGCGAGGCAGGGCGCGGCGGCGAGGGCGACGCGCGGCCCGGACACTTCCGTGGCGTCGCAACCGTCTGCGCGAAGCTCTTCAACATCGTGCGGCCGGACCGCGCGTACTTCGGCCAGAAAGACGCACAGCAGGTCGCGGTGCTCGAACACGTCGTCCGCGATCTGAACTTCGAGCTTACGTTGCGCGTGCTCCCGATCGTGCGCGATCCGGACGGGCTCGCGCTCTCGTCTCGGAACGCGCGACTCTCGCCGGAGGAGCGCGCGCATGCGCTGCAACTTCCGAACGCTTTGCGCGCCGGTCGCGAAGCATTCCTTCGCGGCGACGATCCGATCGCCGCAACCCGATCCACCCTCAACGGCCTCGACCCCGACTACGTCGAGCTTCGCGACGTTGGTGGCGCCACGGTTCTCGCCGCCGCCGCGCACGTCGGTTCGACGCGCTTGATCGACAACGTCCTCCTGGAAGGAGAGCTGCAGTGAGCGAGACCCGTCCCCGCTACGCATCCTGGACGACCGGGAAGCTGCCGCTGCCCGAGCTCGGCGAGATGAAACGACGCGGCGAGAAGATCGTGATGGTCACGGCATACGACGCTCCCAGCGCGCGCCTCGCCGACGAAGCAGGCATCGACCTCATCCTCGTCGGCGACTCGTCCGGGATGGTCGTGCACGGCCACGAGTCGACGGTGCCCGTCTCGCTCGACGAGATCGTGTTCATGTGTCAGTGGGTGACGCGGGGAGCGCATCGGCCGATCGTGATCGGCGACTTGCCGTTCGGCTCCTACGAGGTCTCGGACGAGCAGGCCGTCGACACCGCGGTCCGGGTCGTCAAGGAAGGCGGCGTCGACGTCGTCAAGCTCGAAGGCGGCGGCATCTCTGTCTCGCGCGCGAAGGCAATCGTGAGCGCGGGCATCGGCGTGATGGGACACGTCGGGCTGACGCCGCAGACCGCAACCGTCCTCGGTGGGTTCAAGGCGCAAGGACGCACGCACGAGCAGGCGGCGAGGATCCTCCGCGAGGCGCGGGCACTCGAAGCCGCCGGCTGCTTCGCGATCGTGCTCGAGGCCGTGCCGGCCGCAGTGGCCGAGGAGGTCAGCGCCGCACTCGAGATCCCGACGATCGGCATCGGCGCCGGAGCCGGTTGCGATGGGCAAGTGCTCGTGTGGCACGACATGCTCGGCTACTCGGAGGGCAACGCACCGCGCTTCGTCAAGCAGTACGCGGACGTCGGTCGCGTCATCACCGACGCGCTGCGACGCTACGCCGCCGACGTGCGAAGCGGCGCGTTCCCCGAGGAGCAACACACGTACTCGATTCCGCCGGAAGAGCTCGAGGCGTTCGAGGAAGCGCTAGACCACTTGAGGCAGCGCTAGCAGCACGGGAAAGACCGCCGCGAGTGCGACGGCCGCGCCGGCGCGCGGCCACGTCCAGCCGTGCACCGCGCGCACGCCGATCAGGAGCAGAAGGATGCTCCAGGCGATGAAGCCGAGGGCGATGCCTCCGAAGATGGCGTCGCCCCGTCCGTAGTCGTCGCCGCCCGTGCGGAAGAGGTCGGTTCCGTAGAGCGCAAGCCGGACCGGCCAGAGCGTGAGGAGTGAGAACCCGAGGGGAACGAGCGCATACGCGAGCAGGTGGCGCGAGCGCCGATAGCTCCCGAGGCTGCCGAGCCCTCGGCAACCGGCGTAGAGGACCGCGCCTAGCAGCCAGTAGAGCAGGAGCCCGTAGACGGCGCCGCCGATGAACGACCAGACCGGGATGATGATCGTCGAGGTTCCGGGATCGTTCAGGAGCCGGCGCGCGATGTTCGTGAGCAGCACTCCGGCGATGCCTGCGAGGCCGACGATCGCGACGATCGGTTCCTGTCGCGCTTGCGCGGCCTCGTCGCTGTCGTCGCGAAGTGCGACGAAGACCGCAGTCGGAGCGATCAAGACCGCAGGAACGCGGAGCCACCAGCCGCGCTCGAGCTGTTCGGGTTCTGCGAGCTCGTCGGCGACGGGGCCGTCTGTTGCGCTCACGCGGTCACCCTAGCGAGCCGTGCGCGGCGCGCCTCTGCGACACTCCGCCCGATGGCCGAGGCCGATGCCGAGCTGACGAAGCAAAACGCAGAGATGGCTCCGTTCGCCGGCTTCGTCGGCATGGAGGTCATAGCCGCATCGCCGGAAGAAGTTCGCACGCAGCTTGCCTGGAGCGCCGACAAGTGCACCGCAGGCGGAATGCTCCACGGCGGCGCGTTGATGGCGCTTGCCGACAACGCCGGCGGCCTCTGTGCGTTCCTGAACCTTCCCGATGGCGCGAAGGGCACGGCGACGATCGAGTCGAAGACGAACTTCTTCGCGCCCATTTCGGGCGGGTACGTCAACGCGATGACAAAGCCGCTGCACGTCGGCAAGCGGACGATCGTCGTCGACACCGAGCTCCGCGACGACAACGGCAAGCTCGTCGCGCGCGTCACGCAGACGCAGGCCGTCCTCTAGCGAGCTACGCGGCTGCGGCTGCGGCAGCGGCGGGCAAAATCTGGCGCAGGAACGCGCCGGTGAAGCTGTCCTCGACGCGTGCGACCTCTTCAGGCGTACCGGTCGCGACGATCTCGCCGCCTGCGTCGCCTCCCTCGGGACCGAGGTCGACGATCCAGTCAGCCTGCTTGATCACGTCGAGGTTGTGCTCGATCACGAGCATCGTGTTGCCGGAGTCGACGAGCCGCTGGAGGACTTCGAGCAGCTTGTCGATGTCGGCGAAGTGCAAGCCGGTCGTCGGCTCGTCGAGGATGTAGAGCGTCCGTCCAGTCGCGACCTTGCAGAGCTCGGCCGCGAGCTTCACGCGCTGCGCCTCGCCGCCTGAGAGCGTCGTCGCAGGCTGGCCGAGCTTGATGTAGTCGAGCCCGACGTCGTGCAGCGTCTGCAGCCGGCGGCGGATCTTCGGGATCTTCGCGAAGAACTGGAGCGCTTCCTCGACCGACATGTCGAGCACGTCGGAGATCGACTTGCCCTTGAACCGCACCTCGAGCGTCTCGCGGTTGTAGCGCGCTCCCTTGCACGTCTCGCACGGCACGTAGACGTCCGGCAGGAAATGCATCTCGATCTTGATCTGGCCGTCGCCCTTGCACGTCTCGCACCGGCCGCCCTTTACGTTGAACGAGAACCGGCCCGGCTTGTACCCGCGCACCTTCGCCTCCGGTGTCAGCGAGTAGAGCTCGCGGATGTGCGTGAAGAGATCGGTGTACGTCGCAGGGTTCGACCTCGGCGTCCTTCCGATCGGCTTCTGGTCGATCTCGATCACCTTGTCGAAGACCTCGATGCCTTCGACGTCGTCATGCGCGCCCGGCTTGATCCGCAGCCGGTTGAGCCGGTTCGCGAGCGCCTTGTAGACGATCTCGTTCACGAGCGTCGACTTGCCGGAGCCCGAGACGCCGGTGACGCAGATGAAGTTGCCCACTGGAAAGTCGACGTCGATGCCCTTCAGGTTGTGC
>JBKPRX010000140.1:0-12384 GCA_046734795.1 Actinomycetota bacterium | reverse complement strand
TTGAAGTCGACCTGTTCGACACCCGCAGTGTCCATCGTGATGTTGCCGGGATTGCGGAAGAACGTGAGCCGGCCGTCGTTCGCCGACAGGTCGACGCGCTCGCCGCCGTTGGCGCCGTTGAAGAGCATCGTGTCGTTGCCGCCTTCGCCCTCGATGGTGTCGCTGCCGTCACCGGGATCCCAGACGAACGTGTCGTCGCCGGCGCCGAGTGACGCGGCGTCGTCACCGCCGTTGCCGTCGACCGTGTCGTTGCCGTCGCCGCCGAGGAACGTCTCGTTACCCGCGCCTCCGAGCAGCGTGTCGTTTCCGTCCCCGCCGTCGATCGTCGTCGAGATCGTGTCGGTGAAGACGCCGTTGCTGTCGTCGATACGCACGAGATCGTCGCCCTCACGGGCGGCGACCGCGATTGCCGCGATCCTCTCGCGGTTGAAGCTGAAGTCGGCCGAGCCGTCGTTGCCGACGTCGACCTGGATGACGGTCGGATCGCCCGACTGCAGCCGGAGCGCGACGTTGTCGTTCGCGTGCGTGCCCGCGATCTTCAGAACTCCGTGCTTGACCTTCGGGTGCTTGAACTTCGCCGACTCGGGCGGAGGCGCCGGCTTGCCGGGTGCGGCGTGGCCCTGTGCGGCCGCGATGCCGGCCGAGGCGGCGACGGCGATCGCTGCGGCTGCGAGCCACGGTGCGCGCCGGCCGTTGAGGTGCAAGTGGTTCTTCATCTGTGCACGTCTCCTTTCGAACGAGCCGCGGGGGGCGGCTCGACGTTTGACTTGGCCTATCGAGGATCGAGTGGGGGGACGCCGGTTCGCACCGTGGCGACCCCCCTGTCTTTCCGTCGCTATGCGGCCGTCAGCAGATGACGGCGAGAGAGAACGGCCGATCGAAGGAGTCGTCGTTCTCGTCGAAGATCTCGACGTTGACCGTGCTCGTGCCCGTGCGGCTCGTGTAGACGTGGTAGCCCTCGAAGAGCGAACCGCCGTCGTCCTGTCCCGCGGTCACGAGGTACACGCAGTTCCTGATGTCGGTGCCGAACGAGATGCGATAGACGCCGGCGCCTGATCGAGACGCTGTGGTCACGCCGCTCGACCTCGTGATCGTGCCACCGGCGTCCAGCGCGACGAAAGGCGTCGTCGCCGCCTCACCCGGCACTCCCTGGATGCCGGGAGGCCCCGTAGCGCCGGTCGCTCCCGGTGCGCCGGCCGGGCCCGCCGGGCCCGTCGGGCCTGCCGGGCCCGCCTGGCCTGCCGGGCCCGCCTGGCCTGCGGGGCCTGCAGGCCCCGCCTGACCTCTGTTTCCCTTGAGCGCGCTCCGCGCGGTCTTGCTCAGGTCGCTCGTCCGGAGCGAGCCGTCGATCACCTGCCTCGTGCCGACGCTGTTCTTGGCCAGGACGGCGTTCGTAGCCGCGAACGATGTCCCGCCGAGGGCAAAGAACAGTGCGAACAACGCCACGTGATGGCGCTTTAGGTATGAAGCCGTTCGTCTCACGGTATGCCTCCTTGTCAGGGCGCGATGTTGTGGTTGAGGTGGAAGACGTTCTCGGGGTCGTACCGCCGCTTGATCTCGCGCAGCCGGTCGTAGTTCGGGCCGTACGCCGCACGGATCGCGACGTCGCCCTGGTCGTCGCCGAGGTAGTTGAGCCAGCGACCGTCTGCGAAGTACGGCCGCAGTGCGGCGAAGGTGTCCCGCGTCCACGCGATGTTCGCGGCGTTGTCGGCGGGGTCGATCCAGACGGACGGGATGAGCAGGTTCCAGCCCTCGTCGCGGTGCGGGACTGCGGTCTCGGTCGTACCGATGCGCGTCACGGCACCATGGAAGTGCTCGAACAGGATCGCCGTCATCGGCGAGGGGACGGCCGCGAAGCGCTCGACGGCGGTGTCGATCAGTTCGTCGGGCAAACCGCGCGTGAACCTCGACAGCCAGTAGTTGAGCGAGCCGCTCGGAAAACCGGCGTCGAGGATCGTGTTCATCACCGGATACGGCATCGGGCCGACCTCGACGACCACCGGCGAGCCCCACGTCTTGAACGGCTCGAGGTCGCGTTCCGCCTGCTCGGCGTCTCCGGTGTGGAAGACGACGAGCGCGGCGAGCTTCGTTCCCGAGCCGTCGGGAGCGTGCACGAGACCGGCGAACACCGTCAGGTCGTCGGGGCTCGCCTTCACCGCCTCGCGGTAGAAGCGGAGCAGTTCCGGCGCCGCGTCGTAGGGATGTGCAATCAGGCCTCCGACGATCGTGCCGACCTCGCGCAGCCGGAAGGTGAACGACGTCGCGACGCCGAAGTTCCCGCCGCCGCCGCGAAGTGCCCAGAAGAGATCCGGGTGCGACGTGCCGTCCACGCGGAGCACGTCGCCCTCTGCGGTGACGAGCTCGACTGCAAGCAGGTTGTCGGCGGCGAGCCCGAACTTGGCCATCAGCCAGCCGAGGCCTCCGCCGAGCGTGTACCCGGCGACACCGGTCGTCGAGACCGCGCCTCCCGTCACAGCCAGGCCGTGCGCCCCGGCGGCGTCGTTCAGCTCCGCCCACGTGACGCCGCCCTGCACGGTCGCCGTCGCACGTGCCGGATCGACGGAGATCGCCCTCATCTCGGCAAGGTCGATCATCACGCCGCCGTCCGTTACCGCGCGGCCGGCGGCGTTGTGGCCGCCGCCGCGAACAGAGACCTCCAGTCCGGTCCGCCGTGCGACCGCGAGTGCTTCGACGACGTCATTCGTCGTCCGGCACCGCACGATCACCGCGGGCCTGCGGTCGATCAGGCCGTTGTGCACGGTGCGCGCCGACTCATAGCCGGCATCCTCCGGGCCGAGGACGGATCCCGAGATGCGATCCGCCAGCGCCGCGAAGGCCGAGAAGTCGATGGTCGCGCTCATCACGCGACCACGAAGCTGCCGCGCATAAACGAGGAGTGGGGATCGCAGACGTAGGAATAGCTCCCCTTCTTCAGCTTCAGCACGAACGTCTTCGTCCCGGTGAACTCGACGCTTGTGAAGACGCGACTGAAGCCCGGGCCGCTCAGGTGGAAGTCGTGGATGTCGGCCCGGTCGTTGATGACGAACCGGTAAGGCGTGCCGGCCTTCAGCTTCGTGACCTTCTTGCCCTGCAGCGTCAGGCCGATCGTGAAGCCCGGGCCGACGGTGCCCGTCACGGTCTTCGGCGCGGCGGCAGAGCCGCTCCCCGTCGCAACGAGTGCTGCGGCGCCGATGGCCGCGAGCAGTACGGACGTACGCGTGGTCGTGCTCATCCCATTCGCCTCCTTCATGTGTGGATCGGAGGCCTGATCGTCGGGCGCCGGCGTCGCGATTCGCACCGTGGAGACCCCCCGGACTTTTGCGGCCGGCGCCTGCGGTGCAGGATCGGATATTCGATCTCGGGACTACGATGCGCCGCCCGGTCGTTGTGCCCCTTACGTTGGGCGACTCACGTTGACTTCGTTGCTCGAGGGCGCTCGTACGAGCCCTCGCCCGAGTGACGATCCCGTAACGGTCTCGGCAGACGGCGCGCTTCTCGAGCGGGCTGAGGAACTGGCGCGCGTCGAGACAGCGTTGGCGCAGGCGCGCAGCGGCCGCGGCGCGTTCGTCGTCGTGGAGGGGCGGGCCGGCATCGGCAAGACGGCGCTGCTCGGTGCCGCGCGAACGGCGGCCGCGAGCGAGGGCATGCGCGTACTCCGCGCCCGCGGTGCCGAACTGGAGCGTGACTTCGCCTTCGGAGTCGTGCGCCAGCTCTTCGAGCCGGCGCTCGCGGACGCCTCCGATTCCGAGCGCGCCGATCTGCTGCAGGGCGCTGCAGGCGTCGCTGCCGGGCTCCTCGGCCTACCGGGCGCCGCGCGTGCGACGACCGCCGATGCTTCCTCGGACGCCGATCCGTCCTTCGCGATCCTCCACGGCCTCTACTGGTTGTGCGCGAACCTGTCGAGTGCGAGCCCGCTCTGCCTCGTCGTTGACGATGCGCATTACGCCGACGCCGCGTCGTTGCGGTACCTCGCTTTTCTGCTGACCCGTCTCGAAGACATCGAGGTCGCGCTCGTCCTCGCTACGCGGCCGTGCGACGAAGGCACCGAGGGCGACGTGATCGCGACGGTGAAGAGCGACCCTTCGGCGGACGCGATCCGTCTCCGTCCGCTGACGGGACCGGCGGTTGCCGAGCTCGTCGAGTCGAGCCTCGGCGGCCCTGCGGATGCGTCCTTCGTCGATGCCTGCCTGCGCGCGACGCGCGGCACGCCCTTTCTGCTGCGCGTGCTTGTGAACGCGCTGGCCGAAGGCCGCATCGCTCCGACGGCCGAAAACTCCAGCCATGTCGAGAGGATCGGGGCCCGACCGATCGGCCGTTCCGTCAGCCTCCGGCTCCGCCGTCTGCCGTCGCACGCCGGTCGGCTCGCCCGCGCGCTCGCTGTGCTCGGGCAGGGAGACGTGCATGAGGTCGCGCGCCTTGCCGGCCTCGCCGAGTCGCAGGCGGCCGAAGCCGTCGAACTGCTCCTCACCGCCGGGATCGTCGAGTTCGGACCGCCGCTCGCCTTCATCCATCCGATCGTCCACGGTGGGATCTACGCGGAGTTGACGAGTGCGGGGCGCGCGCAAGGTCATCGACGTGCGGCGCAAATCCTCGCCGGGCAGCCCGGAGCACGAGAGAGCGTTCCCAAGCACTTGTTGAGCAGCGAGCCTGCAGGGGATGAATGGGTCGTCGAGAGGCTCGTCGAAGCCGCACGTGCCGCTGCGCGCAACGGCGCGCCCGAGTCGACAGCCGCCTTCCTGCGCCGGGCGCTCGTCGAGCCCGTGCCGCCGCAGGAGGAGCCGCGATTGCTGATCGAGCTCGGAATGGCCGAGGCGAGCGCCGGCCTCGACGGCTGGCACGAGCACTTGCAGCGCGCCGTCGACACGGCGCCGGACGCTGCGGAGGCGGCCGTCGCCGCGAGGGCTCTCTCGCGCGCCCTCAATCGCTCTCAGCGTTTCGAAGACGCGATCGAGGTTCTCGATCGTGCGTCCGCCTCACTCGGTTCGGGCCATCCGGAGCTGACGCTCCGGCTCGAGGCCGCGGCCGTCGTCGCCGGTATGAATCATCCCTCCACTGCGGCGTCGATAGCGGTGCGCCGCGATGCGCTGCGTGAGCGCGCAGACAAGGATCCACATGCGTCGGCCGAACTGCTTTCGGTGGCCGCATTGGCGTCGGTGTTGATGAACGAGCCCGCGCAGTCGGGCGGCGACCTCGCGACCCGGGCGCTTCTCGCGGCAGACGGTTCAGCCGACAGGTCGGCAGCACTGTTCGCGCGGACGACGCTGTCGCTGCTCTGGGTCGAGCGCTACGCTCAGCTTCGTCCGGTGCTCGACGCGTCGATCGCGCAGGCGCGGGCGACGAGCGATAGCGGCCACCTTGCGATCAGCCTCGCGAACCGCGGCTGGCTCGCGCTTCGCCGCGGCGATCTGAGCGCCGCCGAGGGAGACGCTCGCACCGCGGTCGAGGCGACGAGGCTCCCCGCACCGCCCTTGTACCGGCTTCTGAACGGCGCCGTTCTCGTCAAGGCGCTCACGGACCAGGGCCGGCTCGACGCCGCCGACCGCGCGCTCGCGCTGTTCGACTCGTGCATCGAAGGCGGATCGCTGACGGCCGATGTCCTTCGCCTCGCGCGCGGACGGCTTCGCGTCGAGCAGGGACGAGTTGCCGAAGGGCTCGAAGACTTCCTTGCCGTCGGCGCCGGCTTGACGCAGGCGACGGTGACCTGCCCGGGCTTTCTCCCGTGGCGGTCGGAGGCGGCGCTCGCGCACCTCGCGCTCGGCGATCGCGAGTCCGCGGCACGGCTCGCAGGCGAGGAGCTGGAGCTCGCCCGGGCGTTCGGCGCGCCTCGCGCCCTGGGCGTGGCGAAACGCGCGGCCGGAGTCGTGGCAGGCGGCGATGGCGGAGAGGCTCTGCTTCGCGAGGCGGTCGACGACCTCGAGCGCGGCGACGCGCGGGTCGACCGGGCGCGCGCCCTTGCCGACCTCGGCGCCATGCTTCGCCGCCGCAACCGCCGCACCCAAGCGAGAGAGTTTCTTCGCGAAGCACTCGACGTCGCGCACCGCGCGGGCGCCGCGCCGCTCGCCGACTACGCCGAGACGGAGCTGCGCGCAACGGGCGCGCGGCCGCGCCGCGCAGTGCTCACCGGCCTCGACTCCCTCACCGCGAGCGAGCGCCGGGTCGCCGAGCTGGCGGGCGACGGTCTCACGAACCGCGAGATCGCACAGTCGCTCTTCGTCACCGCCCGCACGGTCGAGGGGCACCTGACGAGCGTGTTCCGCAAGCTCGAGCTCGCCTCGCGAGACCAGCTGGCGGCGGCACTCGGTCTAGCCGAACGTGAACACGTACGCCTCGACGCCTGACGCGTCGAATCTGATCTCGAAAGTGCGCTCCCTGATCTCGCCCAGCTCGCGTACGAGTCCGTAGAGGCGCTGCCGGTCCACGGTTCCGTCCCCGTTCTCGTCGGTGTCGAGCCCGTGGGCGTCCCGAGGCGGCGCGCCGTCGATGGTGACGCGAAAAGGCACGGACATCCGCCCGCGCGCCGGCGGCCCCAGCACGACGTTGACGTCGCGCGCGTGAAACCGAAACGCGAGGCTTCCCTCGGATCCCGTGAGCACGCTCGCGCCCCGCTCGATCGCCCACTCGCCCGCGAGCGCCCACTGGTTGAGCCGCAGGTCGTCGGGCACCGCGTAGTCCCGCGATTCGTCGAGCCCGGGAGGACCCGGCGATGCGAAGTTTCGCGCCTGCTCGTAGCCGAGATACGTCTCCGGGGAGCGCAGGTTGGCCCAGTCGGCCTGAGTCTCGAACCCTACGTCGGGAACGGAGACGAGACCGTCAGCTACGTCGTCGCGTCCCGCCTCGCGGAGCAATTCCTGGACGGCACGCTCGCATTCCTCGTAGCCGCCCTCGCCGAAATGGTGGTGCCGGATTCGCCCCTCCGCGTCGGCGATGTAGACGGCGGGCCAGTAGTGGTTCGCGAATGCCTGCCAAACGCCGTACCGGCTGTCGAGCGCGACGGGATACTCGATGCGGTCTTCCTGAACCGCCCAGCGGACGTTGTCGACGTCCCGTTCGAACGGGAACTCCGGCGTGTGGACGCCGATGACGACGAGCCCTTGGCCCTCGTACCTCTCGGCCCACGCGCGCACGTGGCCGAGCGTGCGCAGCCAGTTGATGCACGTGTACGTCCAGAAGTCGACGAGGACGACTTTCCCGCGCAACGCCTCCGGCGTGAGCGGTTCCGAGTTGAGCCAGCCGGTCGCGCCGTCGAACCCGGGCAGACGCCCTTCGACGTGCGACGGATGCAGACGGTTGAACAGGCTCACGACGTTACCGCGTCACGCGCAAGCGCCGACGGCCGCTCGTCACGGATTCGCGTGGACACCGTCGTGTCGGCGGCAGGGCATCCAGGCGCAGCAGAACGAGGTCGATGTCCCACCGCCTCCTACAGCGCCGCACGGGTGGGTCGGCCGCAACGCGATGGCGGCCCATCCGACGCAGGTGACGTCGACGAAGCTTCAGAGCCCCGTCCTCTTCCGGGCCGCTGGGTGCCGCGGATCAGCGTCGACCAGGACAACCCGGAGATCGCTTGGGCGAGCTTCTCGGCTGGCGCTCGGGTGACGGCTACGCCGGTCAACGACATGACCTGCCCGACGGCAGCGACACGCTGTTCGCGGCCACCCACGGCCGCAGCATCTGGACCACCTCGCTCGCCGACATCTCGTGAATCCCGACGTGCCTCGCCCGCGCCCTCTGCGCGCGGGCGAGGCACGTTTCCGTCTCGTGCTAGCGGACCGCGATGCCTGCGGCAGCGACGGGAACGCCGGCCTGCGTGTCGACATGCGTCAGCGTGCCGTCGGCGCCGACCTCGAAGGTGACGATTCCGTGCGTGCCGGCGGCGAGCACGTAGACGTACTTGCCGTCGCGGCTCTGCGCGAGGTCGAGTGCGGTCATGCCGTCGATGGCGGCAGCGCGCAGGAACGTCAGCTCGCCGGTCGGCGAGACCGCGAACGTCGAGACGGACGAGCTTGCGGCGTTGGCGACGAAGGCGTAGCGGCCGTCCTTCGAGGCCACGAGCCAGCACGCGGCGCGCTGGCCGCTCTCGATCGGCGGCGTGATCGTCGAGATCGACCCGTCCTGCGCGAGCGCGTACGACGCGGCGCCGCTCGAGCCGCCGACGCCGGCGAGCGAGACGAGCAGATGCCCATGCCTGTCGAAGTCGAAGCCGAACGGCGTGCCGCCGGGCGCGACGTCGAACGTCTTCGCGTCGGAGAGGAGGCCGTCCTCGCCGACGAGGAAGGTGTCGATCCGGTTCGTGCTGCGTCCGGTGACGACGAGCTGCTTGCCGTCGCGTGAGAAGCGAACCTGCCCGGCGTCGGTCGCTCCGGTGTGCAGGAAGCGCGTGGAGCCCGCGATCGGGGTGAGGCCGTGCTTGTCGAGGGTGAAGCCGCTGACGGTTGCAAGCGCGGCGTTGTTCTTGTTGAGGACGTAGACGAGGTGCTCGTGCGCGGCGACGCTCACGGGCCGGATGCCGCCGGAGGGCGCCGTGTTCAGCAGCTCGGGGCCGTCGTAACGGACTGCGAACGCGGCGATGCTGTTCGAGCCCGGGTTGACGGCGAGCACGGTATTGCCGTGGTCGGCGAGCGTGACGGCACCCTGAGAGGCGAGGCCGCCGCCGGTGCCGACACCGGCGGCCGAGACGCTGCCGGCCGGCGTCAGCGAGCCGTCGGCCGCGCGGTCGTAGACGACGAGCGCGTTCCCGTTCGCGGCGTTCGAGATCGTGTACGCCGCGCCGACGACGTTCGAGCCGCGGCCTGCCGACGCCGACGCGGCGAACACGAGCAGAGCCGTCGAGACGATGAGGAAGACCAGACGCTTCATGGGAGTGCCTCCTTGCATTGGAGATCCGATGCGCTGTCTGACAAACGGGGACGCCGATCCGTTACACGACGGTTCGTATAGCGTCGCGCTGTTGGCGGAAGCTCAGGTCGAAGAACGGCAGCAGGTAGCGGCGGACGAGGCAGCGTTGATCGCGCGCCTGCGCGCCGGCGACGAGCGCGCCTTCGACGACGTGGTGACGCGCTTCTACCCATCGATGCTCGCGGTCGCTCGGAGCTACGTGCGCTCCCGCGCGGTCGCGGAGGAGGTCGTGCAGGAGGCGTGGCTCGGCGTGCTGAACGGCCTCGACCGCTTCGAGGGGCGTTCATCGCTGCGCACCTGGGTCTTGCGGATCGTCGCGAACACTGCGCAAACCCGCGGCGTGCGCGAGGCGCGCGTCGTGCCGGTGTCGTCGCTCCAGTCCGAGGGAGGCGAGCCGGCCGTCGAGCGCGAGCGCTTTCGCGGCGCGTCCGACCCGTTCCCCGGTCACTGGTGGTCGTATCCCACGGACTGGCGAACCGTTCCCGAGTCGAAGTTGCTCTCGCAGGAGACGCTCGACGTCGTGAAGGACGCGATCGACGAGCTTCCGGAGTTGCAGCGCACGGTGATCACGATGCGTGACGTCGCCGGCTGCGATTCCGACGAGGTCTGCTCGACGCTCGAGATCAGCGAAGGGAACCAACGCGTTCTGCTCCACCGTGCACGCGCACGCGTGCGCTCCGCGCTCGAGAGGCACCTCGATGCATGAGCCGACGCACGAGTTCGAGCACGGCTACACCTGCAATCAGGTGGTCGAGCTCGCGACCGACTATGTCGAGCACGCGCTGCCGGCCGAGCTCGTCGAGCCCTTCGAGATGCACCTCAACTTCTGTGACGGGTGCTTCACCTTCATCGAGCAGATCCGGATGACGGCCGACCTGGGCCGCCGGCTTGCCGAGGAGGAGATCGCCGACGAGACGAAGGCGAAGCTGCTCGCCGCCTTCAGGGACTGGCAACGGCAATGAAGGCGTACAAGTTCCTCACCGACGACGGACGAGGCGTCTTCAGCGGCATGGCATGGCCGTTGCCGAACGGCTCGCCGGGAGCATGGGTCGAGGCAGAGGTCGACCTCTGCCGCAGCGGCATCCATGCGTGCCGCACCGATGACCTGTCCTACTGGCTCGCGCCGGCGCTCTACGAGATCGAGCTCGACGGCGAAATCGTCGAGGCCGGCATGAAGGTGATCGCACCGCGCGGGCGGCTCGTCAGGCACATCGACGCGTGGGACGACAAGACGCGAGACGAGTACTCGCAGATGTGCATCGCGCGTGCGGCGGAGCTTGCCGCGGAAGCGCCCGAGCTCGTCGCGCGATGGGCGCCCCGGCCACAGGCGTCGGCCGCAGGGCCCGCGCTCATGGGCTTCATCGCCGCTCGAATCGCCGAGGCGATCAGCGGCGTCGATGCGTACGTCGCCGAACGCGCGCGCCAGAGCGCCTGGCTCGCCGAACGGCTCGACGTCGACTGACGCGGCGGGGCTACAGTGACGAGCGTGACCGAGAAGGCGATCCTCGCCGGCGGGTGCTTCTGGGGGATGCAGGATCTCATCCGCAGGCAACCCGGCGTCCTGTCGACGCGAGTCGGCTACAGCGGCGGCGACGTCCCGAAGGCGACCTATCGCAATCACGGGACTCATGCGGAGGCGATCGAGATCGTCTTCGACCCCGCGCAGGTCTCCTACCGGGAGCTGCTCGAGCTCTTCTTCCAGATCCACGATCCGACGACGCTCAACCGCCAGGGCAACGACGTGGGCACGAGCTATCGCTCGGCGATCTTCTACGTCGACGACGAGCAGCGGCGCGTCGCGGAGGACACGATCGCCGACGTCGAGGCGTCGCGTCTCTGGCCCGGTAAGGTGGTCACCGAGGTGACGCCTGCGGGGCCGTTCTGGGAAGCGGAGCCCGAGCATCAGGACTACCTGGAGCGCTACCCGAACGGATACACCTGCCACTTTCCGCGGCCGGGCTGGGTCCTGCCGCGTCGCACTGAACCGGTCGCACGCTAACCGCGCACCGCCGAAACGATCGCGAGCGTCCAGCCGAGCGTGAAGCTGCCGTCAATCGCCTCGTCCTCGCGTGCGCGACGGCCGATCGCGGCGACGTAGCGTCGGTACAACGCAGCGGTTGCGCCGGCAGGCATGCCGAACCCTCGCCTGTACGCGACGTACCCGTCGACGCTCTCGAACTCGTTCACGAGTTCGAGCTCTCGCCGCGTCACTGAGTGGAACCCGATGCGCTCGAGGCGACGGACCGTGCGGCCGGGGCTCGGCGCCGGGAGTGGCGGGCGTCCGATCGACTGAACGGCGTCGGAAAGGAGACGGAGCTCGTGGTAGCTCGGGCCCCACATCGCGAACGCCAGGCGACCACCGGGACGCAGGACGCGCGCGACCTCCTTCAGCGGCGCGAGCTCGTCCTTGACATACGTCAGTCCGCTGAGCGCGAGGTCGAACGAACCGCTCAGGAACGGCAGCGGCGCGTTGTAGTCGAGGATCGCGAAGACCGTGGCCGGACTGCCGATGGAGCGGCGGGCGACGTCGAGCATCTCAGAAGCGAGGTCGCTCGCGACGAGCGAGCGCACGCGACCGGCGACCCGCCTGGTGACGAGGCCGGTTCCCGCGCCGAGCTCGAGCACGTCGTCGGTCGGTTGCGGCGCTGCTGCGTGTACGAGGGCGTCGGCGATGGGCTCGTACCGCGGCTCGATCAGCGCGGCGTACGCGTCGGGCGCGTCGTAGCCCGGTGTCGGTCGGCGCGCACGGGGTCTGTCTTCGACGGTGGTCATGGCTTGCTCCTTGTCGTTCGCGAGGTGTGGAGCGGCAGCGCCGCGCAAGCGACGCCGCCGCCTTCGTCGGGTCAGTGCAGCGGGTGTGCGGTCACCCCGCCACGACGGTGAACTTCAGGAACGACTCGGTCACGTGCCAGACCGAACGCGTCCCGGCGTCGAACGAGGCGACGTCGCCCGCGTTCAGCTCGAGGCGCTCTCCGCCGTCCGTGAGCTCGATCGTCACGGCGCCGCGAACGACGTGGAACGTCTCGTCGCCCGGGAAGACATACTCGTACGTCGCCGGCTCCGAGCGCCAGAGCGCAGCGGCGAGCGCGTTGCCGGCCGAGCCCTCGGTGCGGAGCCACCGCACCTCGCCCGCCTGCTCGTCGCCGACGAGGAACGGCTCGTAGCCGTCGGCCTCGATGCGATCGCGGACGTAACGTGCCTGTGCCTGGGTCATGCTCTCCTCCTTTGTTGACGGAACTGGTTTCGGAGAGGAGGATCGCCGACGGCCGTTGCAAGAGAGTTGAACCGCCGTTGCAATGCGCCGAACGGCGGTTGAATAGCGGATCGTGGTGAGCAGTCGCGACCCAGGGACGGCGGCGTCCGTCGACTTCGCTGCGCCGTACCGCATCCTCGGGCCGCTCGAAGTGACGGGTCCGAACGGAAACCTCGCGCTCGGCGGGCCGCGGCAGCGGGCGGTGCTTGCGGTCCTGCTCCTCGAGCCGGCGCGCG
>JBKPRX010000139.1:0-6526 GCA_046734795.1 Actinomycetota bacterium | reverse complement strand
CTGCAGCAGCACGATCGGCTCCCCCTCGGTGACGACGCGCAGCTTGCGAAAGCGGAAGGAGATCCAGCTGACGGCGACCGACAGCATCGCGATCGTCGAGATCACGATCAGCGCCCCGGTGACGGACTCGTCGCTCTGCGTCACGCCCTGCTGGATCAGGTCGCCGAGAACGATCAGCAGGATGAGATCGACCGGCTCGAGCGAGCTCAGCTCTTTGCGGCCGACGACACGCGTCAGAAAGAGGATGAATGCGAAGGCGATCCCGGCACGAAAGACGATGTCCATCAGGGCCACACCGTGATTTCTCGATCGATTCGAAGCAAGACCTTGTCGCCGTCGTCGAGCTCGGTGATCTGGTCTCTGTGACCAACGTTTGTCGGGTTCACTTGGAACTGCACGAAGAGGATGTAGTCGTCGCCCGCGGGAATGTGTCCGAGCTCGAGCGCGAGATTTCCGTCGCGGCTCGCTTCGGAGATCGGCGACGGCTCGATCGTGTTGACGGTCATGCTCTCGAGCCAGCCGGTGCTCAACACAAGCGTCGCGTCCTTCACGTCCTGGGTGGCATGGATGTGGAAGCGCGCCTGATAGAGCAACCCGCCGCGAACGTCGTCAGCCGCCTGGATCTTGAGCTCGGCGGCGCTCGAATGCGCGAGGCTCGTCTCCGGGCGTTGGCCGAAGACGTTGAAGAGCGCGAGGAGCGGCGCGACCGCCGCGAGCGCCAAGAGGCCGCGGCGAACCCAGAGCTCGTTTTGGCGTCCCTCGAGATCGCGATGACGCTTGAGGACGATCGTGTCCGGCGCATCGGCCATCGGCCCTTCGTGTTCGATCAGCCGCCCTCGTCTCCTGCGCTTAGCCGTCCGCGTGCTTCAGCGCGGACTCGCGCCGCTGCGCGTCGGCGAGGCTGAGCTCGCCGCTACAAACCTCACGGTTGAGCTCGTTCTCGATCGCGTCGACGGCACTCGCCCGCGGATACGGCTGCGGCCAGAGGTTCCGCGGATCCGTCGGGTGCCCGCCAAGCTCGAGGCTGATCAGGTGATCCTCTTGGAAGTCTCCGAGCACTCCGCGCCGTCCGTACAGCCGCATCTGCCGGCGCTTCAGGTCGTTCGTGTAGTCCGTCGGCGGCCGGATCGTCCGCGTCCATCCGTCTCGACAGATCGTCGCGCGGATCGTCGCCTGCGTCACATCGGGATTGAGAGCACCCGGCGTCAAAATCCAGCTCGCCGGATAGCTCGCGTGCCCACCGCTGCGACAACTGGGCAACGCCGCAGCGAGCAGCAACGCAAGCGCCCCGTAGACAAGCAAGCGAGGACCGAGCGACATGCTTCGACTTTGCAAAGAGAGTCGTTACGTGTCTGTGCCGATTCCGCCGCGAATCCGAACGTAGCTCGGTTCGGTCACGAAAGCCGTGCCGTCAGATGCGAACGCCCGAAAGCCGTCATGCCCAGCGGAACCGGGCGGACTTTCGAGCGGAGTGCGCCCGGCATGATTCGAACATGCGACCTCTGCCTCCGCAGGGCAGCGCTCTATCCCCTGAGCTACGGGCGCTCGGGGAACGCAGTGTAGCCGGGTACTGAGCGGACGAGACTTAGCGTCTGGCCGCCGCGCCGGACCGGCGCTTCCGACGCGGCGACCAGGTTTGCCGGCGACTCAGCGCACCCGAACGGGCTCGCGGACGCCGGAAATCGGCAGGCACAGGAGCTGCGAACTCTCGCTGGCGGCGTTCTCGCACCTCGTGGTCGCAACTCGATACGCGACAGCGATGGCGACGCGCTTGCGGCGCAACCCCTCCCCCTTTCGCCTGCCGGGTTTTCTCCCGTGCCCCGCCCGGCTATCCGGGACGGCGGCAGCCTAGGCGCTTTTCGGAACATCGTCAAGGGATGTTCCGAAAAAGTCAGACCTTCTGACGGACCGGGGTCCCATCTACGAGCTCGAGCTCAGCGTCCGTGGGAACCTCGGTCCGCACATAGCCGAGCGCGAGCAGCGTCCTGTCGCCGCGCTCGACTGCGCTCGTCAGCCGCCCCACGGTCTTACCGTTGAGCACCAATTGGGCGTCGGCCGGCGGACGCTCGGACGACTCGAGCTCGAGCCGGCGGAGCGTCCGGTTCGGATGACCTCGGTAGTGCAGCCGCGCGACCGGCTCCTGGCCGGGGTAGCAGCCCTTCGTGAAGCTCACGTGCGTGTCGGTGAGCCCGGCCTCCGCGGGAAGCACACGATCGTCGATCTCCGTGCCCCACTCGGGAAGGCCCGCCTCGACACGGAACCGCTCCCATGCGTCTGCGTCGACCTCTTCGCCTGACGGCTCGGTGTCGAGGACCTCGCCGCCCCCGAGCACGAACCACGCAACGTGCTCCTCGGGCTCGATCTCGCACCGTGCACGAAGACGCGCGCGCACGAGCTGCATCCGAAGCGCCTCACGGACACTTGGATCCGTCGTCAAGAGAAAGTCCTCCTCGCCACGCCGATGGACTTGTACGACCGCGATCACACGAGCCTTTGGCGTCAAAAGCAGCGCTTTGCAGGAGTCTCCGATCGCCACGGCCGCGACGTCGTTCGAGAGCAAACGCTGAAGGAGGTCTTCGGCGTCCGGGCCGGCCACGCGTACGAACGCGCGCTCGCGGCGGACGTAGCGGGTCGCCGTGAGACTCTCCACGCTTCTAGTCTAGGAACGCGATGCCACTCTTCCGCTCGAAAGCCGAGGACAAGGTGCGCGCGGCGGGCTACGACCCCGCGCGACTTCCACCCGGCCAGTACTTGACGGAGAAGTGGCCGGTACTCCACGCGGGCGAGGTTCCGGCGTACGGCGACCTCAGCACCTGGACGTTCCGCGTGTTCGGCGAGGTCGAAGAGGAGCTCGAGCTCTCCTGGCAAGAGCTGAACGCGCTCCCGCGAACGGAGAACGTCCAGGACATCCACTGCGTCACGCGCTGGTCGCGCTTCGACACCCGGTTCAGCGGAGTCCACTGGCGCGAGCTTGCGAAGCTCGCACGGCCGAAGCCGTATGCGAGGTTTGCCGTTGCTCACGCCGAGCAGGGATACACCGCGAATGTTCCGCTCGCGTCGCTCGAGGACGACCTGGCACTGCTTGCGACTCACGCCGACGGCGATCCGCTGGAGCCGGATCACGGTTATCCGTTGCGGCTCGTCGTGCCCGGGAAATACTTCTGGAAGAGCGCGAAATGGCTCCGCGGAATCGAGCTCGGCGCAGTCGACAAGCCCGGCTTCTGGGAGCGCTACGGCTACCACAACGAGGCCGATCCCTGGGACGAAGAGCGGTACGCGTTCTAGTCGTAGAATCGCAGTCCGCGGGCGGAGGACAGTCGTCATCCACCAAGGGGGGAACTGCAGTGAGAAGGTTTTACGCAGCGATCGGGGCTTGCGCCGCGATCGCGCTCGTCGTCGTCGTCGCAGCGGCGACCGCGGTCGGTGGCCAGACACTGGTCACGATCGGAAGCAACCCGTCGCCGTTTCCGCAGAACAAGCAGAACGAGCCGGCGGTTGCGATCAACCCGATCGCGCCGAACATCGTCGCTGCCGGCGTCAACGACGAGATCGATCTCGAAGGCTGCAACGTCGCGGCCGACAACACGTGCCCGTTCACTCCCGGCGTCGGCGTGTCCGGGGTCTATTTCTCGACGAATGGCGGCGACAACTGGTCCCAGCCGACCTACACGGGCTGGAGCGCACGTAACTGCCTCGGCGTCGCGGGTACGGCGACCGACACGTGCTCGCCGAGCGTGGGCCCGATTGGCACCCTGCCGAGGTACTTCGAAAACGGGCTCGTCTCCGACGGCGACCCCGCAGTCGGGTTCGGCCCCAAGCCTGCGGCGGACGGAACGTTCTCCTGGTCGAACGGCTGGCGGTTGTACTACGCAAACATCAGCGCGAACTTCAGCGCCGAACGGTCTGAGACCGCGTTCAAGGGCGCGGAGGCGGTCGCCGTCTCGCGTCTCGACGACGTGAACTTCTCGCGCGCTCTCGGTGGCGACAACACCGCGTGGTACGACCCGGTGATCGTGTCGAAGCAGAACGCGGGCGGGCTCTTCTCCGACCACGAGATGATCGCCGTGGACGATGCCGCGTCGAGCCCGTTCTTCGGGAACGTCTACGTCTGCGACGCCGCCTTCCGAGGGCAGGGCCAGAACGTCGAAGGCAATTCCGCACCGGCGCCGATCGTCCTCAACTACTCGACCGACGGCGGCCAGACGTGGAAGTCGACGCAACTCTCAGCGGCGACGAACAATGGCCAAGGCTTCGGTCGCCAGGACTGCCAGGTGAACACCGACAGCCGCGGCACCGTCTACGTCTTCTGGCAGGGCGGCGACCCCCGGACGCGTCAGAACACGATCTTCATGACGCGCTCGTTCAACGGCGGGAAGCAATTCGAGCGGCCGGCGACGCCGGTGGCGACGTTCGACCAGTGCGGTCTCGTGGATCCTGTCGCCGGTCTCACCTTCGACGGCGTCGCGGGAGCGCGCGACGGCTCGTTCCCGAGCGTCGACATCGCGAACGGAGCACCGCTCGGAAACGGCCCGGACACGATCGTGATGACGTGGTGCGACGGGCCGACGGTGGCCAATGCCGGACCCAACGAGCAAGCGCTCGTCCAGTACTCGACGGACCGCGGAAATACGTGGACGCAGATCGGCAACGCCGCGGAGGCGAGCGACCGTCCGGACTTCCCGGCAATCGCGATCTCACCCGACGGCCGGGACGTCTATCTCGTGTACGACGGGTTCCTGCAGCCCTATCAGACGTCGACTGCTGCCCCGCGACGGTTCCAGGGGGTCGTCAGGCACGCCGACTTCACCGGACTGACGACGACGTTCGCGACGCTCTTCCGCGCGCCGCCCGGTGATGCTCGCGCGTCGAGTGCGAACAGCCTGACGTCGGAGTTCCTCGGCGACTACAACTTCGCGTTCGCGACGAACACGTTCGCAGTCGCAGTCTGGAACGACGCTCAGAACGCGGCCGACTGTCCGGCAGTTGACGCATACCGACAGTCGCTCGTGACTCCGAGTACGACGGATGACCTGCCGGCGCCGGCGCCGGGCACTGCTTGCGCGCCGAACTTCGGCAACACGGACATCTTCGGCGGCTCGTACGCCGATCCGACGACGCCGTAACGCAGGCAGAAGATGCGAAGTGGGGGCGCCGAGGGCGCCCCCACTTCGTTCCCACAAACGTCGTTCCCGCAAAGAGAAACGGCGCCATAGGCGCCGTTTCCGAGGGGTGGGGAGGTGGGGTGCCATACGCATCGGCGCCCCGCTCACATCGCCCCAATCCCTCGATGGAGTGAGCGACGTGCCGCGGACGAGTTGTTCGACCCGTCCGCGGCGACGAAGCGTCCTTACATCATCCCGCCCATGTCGGGCATGCCGCCGCCTGCGCCTGCCGGAACCTTCTCCGGGGCCTCGGCGACAACTGCCTCGGTGGTGAGGATGTTCTTCGCGATCGACGCTGCGTTCTGCAGGGCCGAGCGCGTAACCATCGTCGGATCGATGATGCCGCTCTTCACGAGGTCCTCGGTCTCGCCCGTATCGACATTGAGACCGAAGCCCGTCGCGGCGGCCCGGACGTGCTCGACGACGACCGACCCCTCGAGGCCCGCGTTCGTCGCCAGCTGGCGGAGCGGCTCCTCGAGCGAGCGGAGGATGATCCGCGCACCCGTGCGCTCGTCGCCCTCCAGCTTGTCGAGGTCGCCCTTGACGGTGTCGGCCGCGTTCAGCAGCGCGACGCCGCCGCCCGGAACGATGCCCTCCTCGAGCGCGGCCCGCGTCGCCTGCAACGCGTCCTCGACCCGGTGCTTCTTCTCCTTCATCTCCGTCTCGGTCGCAGCGCCGACCTTGACGACCGCAACGCCACCGGCGAGCTTTGCGAGGCGCTCCTGCAGCTTCTCGCGATCGAAGTCGGAGTCGGTGTTCTCGATCTCCTGCTTCAGCTGCTTGATGCGACTCTTGATCGCCTCGGAGTCACCTGCGCCGTCGATGAGCGTCGTCGAGTCCTTGTCGACGACAACCCGCCGCGCGCGGCCGAGCTGCGAGAGCTTCGTGTTCTCGAGCTTGAGGCCCATCTCCTCGGTGATCACCTCGCCGCCCGTAAGAATCGAGATGTCCTCGAGCATCCGCTTGCGGCGATCGCCGAAGCCCGGCGCCTTGACGGCGACGGCCGTGAACGTGCCGCGGAGCTTGTTGACGACGATCGTCGCGAGCGACTCGCCCTCGACGTCCTCGGCCACGATGACGAGCGGCTTACCGGCCTGGATCACCTGCTCGAGCACCGGAAGCAAATCCTTGACCGCGCCGATCTTCTGGTTTGCGATCAGGATGTACGGATCCTCGAGCACGGCCTCCATGCGCTCGGCGTCCGTGATCATGTAGGGCGACAGGTAGCCCTTGTCGAACTGCATGCCCTCGGTGAACTCGAGCTCGAGGCCGAACGTCTGACCTTCCTCGACGTTCACGACGCCGTCCTTGCCGACCTTCTCGATCGCGTCGGAGATGACATCGCCGATCTCGCGCTCGCGCGA
>JBKPRX010000138.1:0-24408 GCA_046734795.1 Actinomycetota bacterium | reverse complement strand
ATGCTGCCGTCCGCCACGCCGACGGCGAGTTCGTCGCGTTCTGCGACTCCGACGATCGCTGGCTTCCAGATCGGCTCGAGCGCCAGCTGGCGGCGATGAGGGACCGGCCGGACGTCGGGATGGTGCACGGACACGTCGAGCTGATCGACGAGGACGGCCGGCCGCTCGCGAAGGAGACGGCAGCGCATCGTGCGGTATTCAGCAACGCACACCGAAAGCCGGTCACGTACGCGCACTACGCCTGGGATTGCCGCTGCCTCAGCTCGACGGTGCTCGTCCGTCGCACGGTATTTGAGGAAGTCGGCTTGTACGACTCCGAGCTCTTGCTCGACGACTACGACTTCTACCTGCGACTGCTGCTCCGCTACGGAATCGTCTTCCTCGACGGCGCGCCGCTTGCGGAGCATCGTCTGCATCCGGAGCAGATGACGACGTACGAGCTCGGGATGGGGCAGATTCAGACGGCGGAGAAGCACCTCGCGCTGCTCGTCGAACGCGAGGACATTCCCGATGCGCGACGAGCACGGCGCAACTTCAATCTCATGCTCGCCCGGAGCTGGCGAATACTCGGCGACCGCCGCAAGTCACGGGCGGCGGCGCTCGAAGCGCTCCGCCTCGGTGCGCCGCAGGCGCTGCGGTTCGTGCGTTAGCCGGGTGGTACCTTCGCCTGTCGTGCGCGCCAGCTTGAAGAGCATCGCTCGAGCAAGTCTCTTCACGTTCCGGAGCTCGACGAGTCGCATCGACTCGCCGCACTTCTGGAGAGTCGTCTACTGGTTGTTGGAGCGTCGCCACCTTGTCCGAGGAACGGCACTGCTGTGCCGGGTGGTCGGCCCGCGCCTCGGGCTCAGTAGTCGCGACGCGGCTACGCGGATCTCGCATCTGTTCCTGAACGGCTGGCCGCATCACCCGGGGACGCCGTGGATCAACCTGAATGTCGCACGGTTCCACTGGCGACTCGTCCGAGCCCTCGAGTCCGGGGATCCGCAAACCCAACAGCGCCGGCGCACCGAGTCGGCGTCTCGACTTCGCGTCGGATGCCTGGCGAACCTCAACGGCTCGCTGACGTTCACCCGGCCACTGCTCGAGAACGCTCCCGAGGATGTCAGCCTCTACGCCTTCGATCTCGGAGGATCTGCCCGGCCGGCGTCCTACCTGGTCGAGCAGATCAGCGGCTATTACCCGCTCTCAGCCGCAGACCCTGCACCTGTCGCGGCCGCGATTCGCGACTGTGATCTCGACGTGCTCGTCTGCGACGTCTATCGCAGCAATCTCGACGCGATGCTCGATGCAATCGACACACCGTGCGTAGTGGATCTCTGCTCGACCGCGCACCTCAGATTCAACGAGCACGTCGCCTTCCACATCTACACCCTGCAGCAGGCCGACTATGTCGTCCGCAGAAACAGACTCTTTTGCGCGACCTCGGAATCACTCTTCGATCGCGGTCGCGTCGTCTTTCCGGGATACCTGTTCTTCGAGCGACGCGGGCTCGATCCCGAGAGACGAGCCCCTTGGCGGGACCGAGACCCTCTGCTCGTCTACCACGGCAAGCTGTACAAGGTCTCGGACGACTACCTCGCCTGCATCTTCGGCCTGCTCGCAGCCGATCGCGCGCTCGAGTTTGTTCTGGTCGGTCGAGACGAGCACGGCGCGGTAGACCGGATACAAGCCGCGGCGCGGCGCGCCGGCGTCGTTTCACAGGTTCACTACGACGGAGACTTTCGCGTCAACCGGAACGAAGACGGCGAGATCGACGATCCTTCGTGGCGAAGGCTCGCCGAAACCCTGAGCCGCGCTCGTCTCGCGCCCGATCCATGGCCGTTGGGCGGCGGCTACAGCCGCGTCGAGGCGTTCGCGGCCGGCGCATGTGTCCCGCACCTCGGCGTGAGATCCGATTCCGCCAGTTGGCGAAAGCGGCAACCGGCCGTGACAGCGGATCATCCGGTTCTCGAGATCGCAAGCTCGACCGTGTACTCGCAAGCTGCGTATCAGCAGCTCTGTGAGCGCTGCCTGTATGACGGTGACTTCGCGGATGCGCTCGCCGCCGAGCAGGCCGAAGTCGCAATTCGCGTCACCGACCCCGCCCGCTACTGGAACCTCTTGTTGTCCTGCTATCGAGAGTGGGCCTGCGCGGCGTAAACCGGGAGCACGTCCACGAGAAGTGACCGCGGGTTGTAGACCTCGAGTCCCGTGCCGGCGCCGGAAAGCCATTCCCGCCAATGCCCAATGGTCTCGACAAGACCCATCGTCGCCTGCACGTGCACGTCCGAGGCCGAGGCCCCGCGGCGCTCGTCGACGGAGCGTGTCTCGTCCGACGGCAGCCAAAAGTAGCGGCGGTCGTAGAGATCGACTCCCGCGAGGACGATCCGCTTCCAGCCGAGCAGGTACGCGAAGTTGATGCTCTCCTGGATCGTCGATTGGCCGTGGACGAGCCCATCCGCGAACGATCGGCTCGGGGGGCCGACCCGCGCGCTCGACCGCCAGAGAAAGACGCGACTCCCTGCCGGCAGGTAGCCGTATCCGAGTGCACGGTTGCCGTTGATCGCTGTGAAGCCGGAGTGGACGAGGTAAACCGTGCTTGCGAAGCACGGGTTGCCGCGGAGCAGGTCGAAGTACTGCTGCAGCTGCGGACGCCAGACATCCTGATCCGTGTCGCTGTCGGGAATGCCGCGGATGAGGTGGTAGTCGGTGCGGACGAACCGTTGGTGCACCCACCAGTTGAAGCCGAGCGTGTCGTGCTCCGCGATGTGCGCCCACTCGCCCGCCGAGAGCTCGTTCAGCGATGCGCCCGAGCCGAAGACGAAGACGGTGTCGCTTCGCCGCGTTTGGCGTACCGCGTCCTCGCTGACGAGTCGGTATTGGCGGCGTCCGACGAGGGACCGTAGCCACGCGTGACCGCGCATCGGAAAGAGGCGCATGGCAACCGTCGCGTCACTTGCGCGCATAGCACTCCATCATGTTCCGCCAGAAGGCGAACGGTCTCTTGACGCCGGCGAAGCGCGCGATGAACCGCGCGTGATCGCGCAGCAGCGACGCATACGGCGTGCCGAGATACGGGTAGACGAAGTCGATCTGGGTGAAGCCGATGTTGCGGAGGCATTGGCCCAGGATGCGGTCCGAGAAGACCACGAAGTTCCGGGGCGGGTCGAGAGCCGGCAGATCCTGGAAAAGGCGATAGACGGCGCTTCCGGCATTCGGCGTGGCAAGCGCGACGAGCCAGCCTCCCGGCTTGAGCCAGCGATACGCATCGAACAGCGCCTCGAGCGGTCTGTCCAGATGCTGCAGGGAGCCGCGGAAGACGACGAGGTCGCACCATCCGCCACCGTCCGGAAGGTCGAACAAGATGCCCTTCGAGCCGGAGACCTCGCGACCGTACTCGGAGACCTCTGCTCCATACCGTTGCCACCGGTCTGCTGGCAGCAGCTCGAGCAGCTCGCCCGTGCCGCATCCGATGTCGACGGCGACGCCGCCTGTAAGACCGGTTCTCGCGACCAGCCGCTCGACTTCCTGGCGACGCATGCGCTGCCGGCGGTCTTCCTCGTCCCGACGCGCGTCGAAGTACTCGTGGCCGTAGGCGCTCATGCCGTGGTTGCGATCGCGACGGCACCGGAGACCGACGTGATCGCGGCGGCTACGCGGCGAACCTGGGCGGTTGGAAGCCGAAGTCGCCATGATCGGGGCCCTTCCCGTTTCGGATACAGGCGGACGAAGCGGCCGTCATCGAGCTCGGCGCCGACAAAGGGAAGGTCCTGAAACGGTTCGGCGTCGGCAGTAAGCCGCGCGTCCGAGCCGGAGGCGTCGAGCTGGAGGCCGACTTCCTCTGGTGGAAGGTCGTGGTAGCGGCGGTGCGCCTCGACAGCACTGCAGCTTCGCCACGGCACGTTCAGACGGTCGGACGCTGCGCGCAGCAGCTCGACGACGTCGTAGGTCTCGGGGCGCATGTCTCTGTTGTCGTGACTGAAGAACGACAAAACCCGCGGGCGACCCGATTGCCTCACCTCTTCGAAGCACGCGTCGACGCGCTCCTGCGTCAGCTCGTTGTAGCGCGAGCGCAGGTCCAGCGAGCGGTACACAAACCGCCGCAGGGAACCTTCGCGCATCGGATTTCCGAGTGCGGGGTGATAACTACCCCAGACAGCGGGCGCGCCGTACCAGTTGAAGTGGTAGAGATCGGCGCCCGGCTGCGAGCGCTCGGAGACTCGATTCGAGAAATCGATGGGAATCGTCTGCTCGAGCCAGCGAGACGCTGCCTCGTCCTCGATGGTTCCTCCCGCACGAAACGCCGCGGGAAAGGAGCCGCGTTCGAGCAGCCGACGCGTGAGAACGACGTTGCATTCGTTGCTCGACAGCCACGTATCGGACCACTCGTCGCCGACCCCGCTCGCGGGCGGAACGTGGTAGTGCCAGTAGCGGCCGTCGATCGCCACGTCGAGCGTGGCGATCCGATCCCAAGTGTCGTGGTACTCCGCCACCCGGCACTTCGGATTCGTCCGGAAGCCTGTGAAATCCATGATGAACCAGTTGAACCGGTATGGATCGCCGAAGCTGTCCGCGTGTTGCGCGCGAAACCCATCGGCGGTCAGCTCCCGGAGCGTCGCGAGGATCTGATCCCAGTCGTCCATGAACTCGGGCGAGCCGTCCGGCAATCGGCGCGCGTCCCCTCCGAGCGGCCCTTCCGTGTCGACACAGTGGACGACGAGCACCTCCGCCGTCATGCGGCGAGATCCGGTCTGAGAGTCGCGACGTTGAGCATGTCGCGATAGTCGTAATCACGGTCGTGCTGCACGAGCTCGTCGTGGAGACGAAGCAGGCGGCGGTGATCGTCCGGCGTGTCCAGCGCAAGCCGGATGTCGCTGTAGTTTCCGAAGGGGCACGCAAGCGTCTCGAGCGAGAATTGCTCAGGGCGCCGGTAGACGAACGGCGTCACATGCTCTCGCTCGTACGGATCAACAGCATCGGCGGCCGCCTTGACGAGGCATTCAGTCCGGACGAGCTCGAGGTCGAGCCCGTCGGGATAGCCAGGCGGGAGGTTGTTCGATACGTAGTCCGGGCGCCCGAGCTCGTCATACGCGCCGACGAGCTCGTCGACGAGCACGGGACAGAGCAGCGGCCGGTCGGCGCAGATCCGGAGGATGAGCTCAGGCTCGCCGAGCTCGCCGATCGCCAGAGCGAATCGCTCGAGGACGTCCTCGGCAGGCCCGCGCACGACGGCTACTCCGTCGCGCTCGGCGACGGTGGCGATCGCGTCGTCCTCCGGCAGGTCACTCGTTGCGATCGCGAGGGCCATCGACACGGTCGCGCGGCGCAAGCGGCCGAGCAGATGCTGGAGAACCGTCGAATCCCCGAACGGCGCGAGCGTCTTGCCCGGGAAGCGTGTCGAGCCCATCCGCGCCTGGACGACCGCTGCGACGCGCACGACCGCTGCTACTGACCCTCGGAACGGCGCCGAACCATCGACCAGTCCAGCGTCGCGTCCTCGGGGATGTCGGTCGCCGCCTCCCACGAAGCAGGATCGTCGAGAAACGACGGCGGAATGCCGCCGGCGGGTCGCTTGACGTCGAGCAGCTCATCGGCGAGGGGGGTGCCCGCCGCGATGTCGACGCGGGCGACGACGCTTCGCCTGGCACCCAGGCGCGCAGGCAGCTCCGAATCGAGCACGCGCTTCTCCGGTCGCCCGAGCAGCTGCCGGGCCTCAGCGAGTTCGCTGACCAGCCGTCCGAGATCTGACGGATCGAGCGCGTGATAGTGGTCGTTTCCCGGCAGCGCTCGATCGAGCGTGAAGTGCGTCTCGATCACACGCGCACCCAACGCGTAAGCCAGCTCGATCGCGCGGAAGCTCGCGGGCGGGACAGTGTGGTCGGAGTAGCCGAGCACGCGCTCCGGAAAGACGGCTGCGAGCTGCCGGATCGCTGCGACATTCGCAGTTTCCACCGGCGTCGGGTAGACGAGCGTGCAATGCAGGATGGCGATGTCTCCTGCGCCGTGGTCGTCGAGGTAGGAGATCGCGTCGGCGATCTCCCCGAGCGTCGACGCGCCGGTCGACAGCAGGACCGGCTTGCCGGTGGCCGCGATCGCCTTGAGAAGCGGCGTGTTCGTGATGTCGCCCGATGCGACCTTGAACACGGCGACGAGCTCGTCGAGCCATTCGACTGACTCGACGTCGAACGGCGACGTCGAGAAGGCGATCGACGACCGAGCGCACTCGGCTGCGAGCTCGCGATAGTCGTCCTCTGCGAACCGGTCGTATTTCGAGAAGAGCTCGAACTGCGATTCGGTCGGCTCGCTCGAGCGATCCCAGTAAGCACGGCTCGTGCGCGTCGCGAGACGCTGCGCCTTGTAAGTCTGGAACTTGATGACGTCGGCACCTGCCTGCGCCGCCTGACGCACCATCTCGAGCGCGACGTCGCGGTCGCCCTCGTGGTTGACGCCTGCTTCTGCGACGAGGAGCGCGGGCGCATCCCAATTGCGATACCGAGCGAGATCGACACGAGTGTCGCTCACCGCACGTTGTTCTTGGCCAGCGCGCGATGGCGGTGCGCGCGATGGGCCTCCTCGTCTGACGTCATGTTCTCGCCGTGCAGTCGGTAGCGATAGAGGGGCAGCTCGAGCCGATCCATCGTCCAACGCTTCTCGAATCGAAGCCGCAGATCGAGATCCTCCGCCATGAGGAAGGACTCGTCGTAAAGACCAAGCTCGATCAACCGGTCCTTGCGGAACATGATCCCGCAGCCGATCGGGTTCTCCAGACAGTTGATCCGCTCGATGTGCTCTTCGTGCTCGTCGACCGTGACGTAGTCGCAGGCGATCGCGTCCATGTACGGATTCAGCTCGAGAAAGAGAAGCAGCACGCGGAGAAAGTCATGGTGGACGTAGTCGTCCGCGTCCACTCGTACGACGAAGCGCGTGTGTCCGTGCTTCAGGCCGCGATTCAACGAGGCCGGCAAGCCGAGCTGAACCTCGTTGGTTAGGAGCATGACGTTCTCTGCCTCGAACCCGGCGGCGATCCGAGGCGTCGCATCTGTGGAGCCGTCGTCGACGACGATGATCTGAAACGCATCTTGCGGCAAGCTCTGGTTGACGCACGAACGCAGCGCGCGCTCGATGTAGCGCTCCTCGTTGTGCGCGGCCATCACAACGGCTACGTCGGCCACGCGCCTAGCCTAGCCTCCGCACCGGCGGCGTCGGCTCTGCAGCCGCGGGGACCGCTTCAACGGTGACGCTATGGAGTCGCGCATCAGGCTGGCGGTCCTAGTCGTCGTAGCGCGCGATCGTCTGCGCGACCATTCGCTCGATCGTGTAGCGCTCACGCACGCGGCGACGCGCTTCCGCTGCGAGCCGCTGCGCTTCGTCCGGATGGTCGAGCAGGTGCGCAATGCCGTCTGCGAGCGACGCGGGATCGCCTGGTTCACAGCGAATGCCGGTCTCTTCCGGAATCACTGTCTCGCGCACGCCGCCGACCGCCGTCGCGACGACGGGGACGCCTGCAGCCTGCGCCTCGAGCACGGCGACGCACAGGCCTTCGAAGAGCGACGGCAGCGCGAAGATGGAGAACGACGCAAGCAGCTCGGGCACGTCGTCGCGCGCGCCGGTGAAGACGATGCGGTCGGCGATCCGGAGCGCGCGGGCCTGCGCTTCCAGTTCGGCACGGAGCTCGCCTTCGCCGACGAAGACGAACCGCACGTCCGGATGCCGTGCGAGCACGGCGGGCGCCGCATCGAGCAGGACGCGCTGTCCTTTCTGCGGCGCAAGCCGCGCGACGTTTCCGACGAGCCGCCCCTCCGCCGGCGGAGCCGGTGAAGCGTTGGCAAAGCGCTCGACGTCGATGCCGAGCGGGACGACGTGCGAGCGTAGACGGCGTTTCTCGAGGTTGCGGTCGCTCGCCGAGGTGTAGATCACGTCGGGCCGCGTCGCCCACGCAAGCCGCCACAGCCCGCGCCCGACGAAGTTGTCGCCGCGGGGCAGCTCTGGCGTGTGGTGTGTCACGAGGACACGCGGCACGCGCGCGAGACTCGCTGCGAGCATCCCGACGCTCCATGCATCCGTCACGTGCACGACGTCCGGCGCGAGCTTGCGCAACCGGCGGCGCAGATAGCGGAGCGCGCGAGGCGCAGGACCCGACTCGAGCCCCGGCGGGTACGCCTCGACCGCGACCGATCCACCCGCGAGCTCCCGGAACGGGTCGAGCGCTTGCACGTCCGGATGCAGCAGCACCGCGTCTCGTCCACTTTCGCGCAGCCCCTTGACGATCTCGACGACGTAGCGCTCGACCGCGCCGAAGACTGGCGCGCTCTGCAGTAGCGCGATCACCGAATGCGCCGCGCAAGCGCACGCCAGGGTCGCGAGAGCCGGTAGAGCTTCGGGTGCGTGCGAGGCAGGTAGTACTCGAGGAAGATCGGCGAGGTCAGCCGCGCGCCGTGCTTGCGGCTCGACCGCCACGTCTCTGCGACGAACCCGTGTGCCTCGGCGACGGTCTTCGACGTCGAGTGGAAGCGGTACGCGGCGAGCGGACGGTCGACCTGCCGCACCTCGAACTGCGCGCCCAGCTTCAGCCAGAGCTCGTAGTCGAGCGCGTAGCGGAGATTCGCGTCGAGGCCGCCGACCGTTTCGAAGGCATGACGCGTAAAGAGGGTGCCCGGCTGCGCGACCGCGTTGCGCGCCTCGAGCTGCTCGACGAAGTCCCACGGGATCGGCGGCAACTCCTTGTAGACCGTCCCGTCCTCGCCGACCTTGAGCCAGCCTCCATGTACGAGCCCGCAGCCGGTCTCCACCAGCACATCGACCGCGGCCGCGATGGCGCCGGGCAGGTAGTAGTCGTCCGCGTTGATCCAGCCGAAGATGTCGCCCCGCGCCATCCGGAAGCCGTCGTTGATCGCGGCAGCTTGGCCGTCGTCCGGCTCGGAGACCCAGCGCAGGTGCGAGTAGCGGCGCAGGATCTCGACGGTGCCGTCCGTCGAGCCGCCGTCGACGACGACGTGCTCGATGCGCGGGTAGTCCTGTGCGAGCACGCTCTCGATGCACTCCGCGATGAACGCACCCTGGTTCAGCGACGGCGTCACGATCGAGACGAGCGGCGTATCGCTCATGACGGGGCCTCTCGGCCGCGCAGCTCACGGATCAGTGCGAGATCGGAGCCGGTCCGGTAGAGCGCGTAGAGGACGCTGAGCGCAAAGCCGCGGAAGCCGTCACGGTAGCCCTGCTTTTGTATGAAGCACACCCGGAAGCTCCGCCACGGCGTCCGCACCGCAGCGCGATAGCCGGTGATCTCGCCTGTGAACGCACGCGCAGCTCCCTCGATCCGGATGAAGCGGACGTGCTTGCGGATGAAGTCCCGGTAGCCCGAAGACCAAAGGTGGCGGATCGCGTTCGTCCCGTCGAAATCGATGTGCACGATGCGGAAGCCGGGCTTGGGGTCTAGCCCGTAGTGCACCGCCGGAATGAACGTCGTGGCGCTTCGTCGCGCGACGAGACGCTTGCCGGTTACGCCACCCCAGATGGTTCCGGCGAGCGGCTTCCCGGCGAAGTAGTAGATGCGAGGCACGATCACGATCGCGACATCGTCGTCGAGCGAGCTCGGCAGTGCGGCGAGCTGCGCGGCAAGTGGTTGCGGCAGCTCCTCGTCGGGGTCGAGAAGTACGACGAGGTCGTTCGCCACGTCGTCGAGCACGTTGACGTGCACAAGCTCTGACGTCCGGACGAACGGGTGCGAGATAACGCGTGCGCCGTTCGCTTCGGCGACCGCCACGCTGCCGTCGGTCGACACAACGTCGGCAACGATCAGCTCGTTGCAGAAGCTGAGCTCGCGCAAACGCGCTTCGAGCAGGTGCGCCTCGTTGTGACAGACGATCAGCGCCGTCATCGGCACTTTGTCCGTCATGGAGCCGCCCGCCGGAGTCGGCGCAGCAGCGCCAGCTCGCCGGCAGTCCGGAAGCCGGCCCAGAAGATCGAGAGCGCGAAGCCCGTGAAGCCGTCGCGATAGCCACGCTTCGCGACGAAGCTCTCGCGGAAGCTCCGCCACGGCGTGCGTGCGACTGCGCGCCAGCCTGTCACCTCGCCGGCGGCGGCGCGATCGACCGGCTCGAGCTCGAGGTACCGGCGGTGGCGCGCGAAGAGCTCGCGGTACCCGGACGCCCAGCGATGGACGATCGCGGTCTCGTTCGTGAACGGAAGCTCGAGCACGTGGTACCCCGGGTTGATCCGCATCCCGCCCCAGATCGTTCGCGTGAGCTCGACGGCGCTGCGCCGCACGAGTAAGCGTCGCCTGTTTGCGCCGCCCCACACCGTGCCGCGCAAGGCACGACCGGCGAAGTAGTACTGACGTGGCGCGTCGACCGCGGCGACGTCGTCGCCGATCGTCGGCAGGAGCCGGGCGACCTCGTCCGCGAGCGGTGGCGGAACCTCCTCGTCGGGATCGACGACGAGGAGCCAGTCGTGTCGCGCCCGCGGGGCGACCGTCACGCGCGCCCATTCCGCGATCGGGACGTACGGATGCCGGACGACGCTCGCGCCGTGTGCCTCCGCGACGGCTGCCGTGTCGTCGTCCGACTCGATGTCGATCACGACGAGCTCGTCGCAGAACTGGATCGCGTCGAGGCAGCGGCCGAGCTGCGGGCCCTCGTTCCGGCTCGAGACGAGCGCCGTGAGCGGGAGCGTCGCGCGCGCAGCGAGCACGGTGTCCGGGGGAGCCACGAGAGCGGGCCGAATGCTAGCGGCGGCCCGTGTCGTCATCGCCGGCAGGGGCAGCGGTTGGATGTGACACCATGCGCCGCGTGAAGGCCTGGGCACGGTACGCAGCGGTCGCGATCTGCGCAGCCGCGTTCGTCGCCGCCCTTTGGCACGCGCCGAGCGCCTTCGACCGCGCGAACACCGACGCACGCACGCTCGGCAGCGAGACCGCACTCGACCGCGTGCTCGGCGCCTCGCACGACATCGACCGGAACTTCCTCCTGAAAGCGCGCGAGCTCGTGCCGCCGACGGCGACGTACGCGATCGTGACCGGGCCGAAGGTCAAGCCGTCGAATCCGAACACGCTCAGCGCGCTGTCGCCGTACACCGCGTACTGGCTTCTACCGCGCGCCCGCGTCGACGATCCGAAGCAAGCCGACTGGATCCTCTCGTACGGCGGCGACCCGAAGAGCCTCGGACTCAACCTCGAGGGCGTCGTCGAGGTGTCCCCGGGTCTCGCGATCGCACAGGTTGCGCCGAAGTGAGAGTGGGCGGCGTCATCGCCCTCGACCTGCTCTTCGCGGCGGCGGGGATGGCATTCCTGTTCGCGGTCGGGCTCGTTCGCTCCACGCGGGACGGGCTCCGACTCATCGGCCTCGCGTTCCTCTGCGGCTGGGCGCTGCTCGGACTGGGCTCGTCGCTCCTGCTCATGGTCGGAATCGGTGAGACGACCTACGCGGTGCTGACGATCGCGGCGCTCGTAATCGGTGTCACGCTCAACGTTGCGCCGCGCGTCGGCGGGTTCAGCCCGGCGCGGACGTGGAGGCTCTCGCCGGTCGGGCTCGTCGCGGGAAGCGCGGGCGTGATCCTCCTCGTCGCGTACCTCGTCGAGCTCCTGCGCGCGAAGCGGCTCGCGCAGCCGGCGTCGTGGGACTCGTGGGCATTCTGGGTGCCGAAGGCGATGGCGATCGTCTACAACGGCGGCCTCGGCACTGCGCCAGGCTCGGTCGAAAGCTTCGCGAACCCGGACTACCCGCCGTTCGTGCCGGCCGCGGACGCCGCCGTCTTCCGGTTCTCGGGCCACGTCGACCCGGGCCTCCTGCCCGTGCAGCACTGGGTCCTGCACGTCGCGCTCTTTGCGGCGATCGTCGGCCTCCTCTGGCATCGCGTCTCGCCCGGTCTGCTGATGCCGCCGCTCGCGGCGTTCGCGCTCCTGCCTGTCTACTCCGCCGACGTCGGCTCGCTGCTCGGCGACGAGGCGCTGCTGTTGTCGTTTGCGGTCGCCGGCATCGCCGCCGCACTCTGGCTGCTGGAACGCGAGCCCCGCTACCTCGTCCTCTACGCGCTCTTCGGAAGCGTGATGGCGCTTTCGAAGAACGAGGGCTTCACGTACGTGATCCTGATGGGCGTGCTGCTGCTCGTGCTGAGCTGGCGCGGCACGACGCAGCGACTCGTGCTCGTTGCGCTCGCGGTGCCGGTGCTCGCGATGGTGCCGTGGAAGATCTGGATGCGCGTCAACGACATCCCGCCGGATCCGTACTACCGCTTCAGCAACCTGCTCAAGCCCGGTTATCTCTCCGACCGCTTCGACCGGCTCGGCACAACGCTGCAGCGGCTGCCCGACTACTACCTCTCGTACGACCGCTGGCTGATCACGCTCCCGGTGGCGGCACTGCTCGTTCTCCTTCTCGTGCGACGCTCGCCGCGCCTCGCGATCTTCGTGACAGCGGTCGTCGTCGTCGGCTTCATTGGGAACGTGGCTGTGTACTGGATCAGCCCGGCGCCGGTCGACTGGTACATCGCGACCTCCGGGAACCGCACAGCAACCGGCCCGCTCGTCTTCGTCGCCGCGCTCGTGCCGCTGATGCTCGCGGAGGCGTTCGGGCAGGCAGAGCCGGTCGCGGTCGACGTGCGCCGGTGGCTCGCGGCTGCCCGCGCTCGTCTGCAGACGGACCCCGTCGGCAGCCAGCCGTAGCGCTTACTCGCGCGGCCTGCGCCGCAGGATCGCGTGGTCGCTCAGGCCGAGAATACTGAGGAAGAACGAGGCGAATGCGGCCTGAAGTCCGAGTGCCATCAATGTCAAGCCGAGAATCCCGAGGCGCGGATCGGGCACGCCGTCGAAGAACGACACCGTCGTGATCACGAGACCTGTGGTGAAGACGATCGCGCCGAGCAGGAGCCCGTGCTCCAAGCGCCATCGCCGCCACCCTCGTTCCAAGACCTCGTCGGACTCGCCGAGATAGATCACCGCGTACGTCCGCGAGAACAGACCGAGCGTGACAACGCCCACGCCGACGAGCGCCGCCATACCGCACGCGACTGCTACGCCCGTCCACGGCTCGCCGAGCCCGTCCCACGCTGCGAGCACTACGAGCGCGGCGAGCGCGAGCACCGCAACGACGCTGCCGGGAATCACGAACAGGAACGTCGGGCTGTGCACGAGCATGAAGCGGGTGTGCCGCCATGCGTCGCTGAACCGTGAGAGCTTGGAGTCGCCGATCCGCCGTCTGTAGTCGATCGGAATCTCCTCGACCCGCAGGTGCCTCTTGCCGGCCTTGATCACCATCTCCGATGCGAACTCCATGCCAGTCGTCTGCAGTTGCAGCGAGGGCAGGACGTCGCGCCGGAGCGCACGCATCCCAGAGTGCGCGTCCGAGACACCGCTGCCGAACAGGAGGTTGAGCATCCCTGTCAGGATTGGGTTGCCGATGTACCGGTTCGACCAGGGCATCGCGCCCCGCTCGATGTGACCTTTGAATCGCGAGCCGACGACCATCTCGGCGCCGTTGCGCAGCTTCTCGACGAACGCGGGAATAAGCTCCAGCGGGTACGTCCCGTCGGCGTCGGCCATGACGACGTACCGCCCACGCGCGGCTGCGAGACCAGCCAAGTACGCGCTGCCATAGCCTCGGCGCGGCTCGACGACAACCGTCGCGCCCGCAGCACGCGCAAGCTCCGCGGAGCGGTCGACCGATCCGTTGTCGACTACGAGCACTTCCCCGGAGATGCCGCCCGCCTCAAGCGCGGCGCACGCTTCCTCAACGACGCTCGCGATCGCCGCCTCCTCGTCGAGACACGGGATTACGACCGAGACCTCGGGGTCGGCCTGCTGCCGCCGGCGAGGGTCTAGCTTTGTGTCCGGCTCGACAGCCACGAGCGAGGGCAATGATAGAAGGCGCCTATCCGGACTCCTACGCCGACCGCATCCACATACGCCTGTACGGTCGCCGGTGTCGCCGCGGCCTAGGTGACGTCTCGCGTTCGTGAATAGCGCCCTGCGCACGCTGCTTCGGCCGGGCTACGAGCTGCTGTTCCGTTTGGCCCACCCGCGCGGGTTCCGCGTCAATCTGGCAGGCCAGTCGCTGCGGCTCGCCACAGCTTGTCGGCGGGCCTGGTTGGAAGGCGAAACGACGATGCTCGCTGCTTTTGCCGCCGAGGTCAGACCGGGCGACGCTGTCGCGGATGTCGGTGCGAACATCGGCATCTACACGCTGCTTGCAGCGAGCCTCGGTGCGCGAGTCGAAAGCTTCGAGCCGAACCCGACGACGCGGCGGCTGCTTCGACAGAACGTTCGGCTCAACCGGTTCGACAACGTGCAGGTTCACGACGAGGCGGTGACAGACGAAGAGGGCACGGTCAGGCTCCAGCAGGCTGGAGTGTTCGGCGAGCAGTCACGCATCCTCGGCGACGGCGAGCTGGCCGTGCCGGCTACTCGACTCCCGCCAGGCTTCGACGTCGTGAAGATCGATGTCGAAGGACACGAGCTGAGCGTGATCGGCGGCATGAGCGACAGGCCACGCACCCTCTTCGTCGAGCTGCACGTCGCCGAGATCCCGCAGGCTGCAACCAGACTGGCCGAGACGCTGCCCGGCTATCGGCTCAGCTTCCTTGGTCCCTGCATCGGCGGGGAGCACTGGCTCGCTCGCAAGCACTGAGCGTGGTGCGCCGTAGAGCTTCGCGCAGGTCAACGTCGCACGCGGGATAAGGTGGCGCCGTGGCCCGCTCGTTCGGCTCCCTCGCCTTCGGCGCGTACACGGGGTTGCAGCGACGGTGGTGGCGACTGACGGATCCGCGTCACATTCAAGAGGGCAAGGAGCGGATCGTTTTCCAGACGCTCCGGCGAAACGGGAGGCTCGACCGCTTTCGCGGCGGCAGGATCCTCGAGATCGGCCCGAAGCACGGCGAGGACTCGCGGCTGCTCGCGCAGCTCGAGCCCTCAGAGCTCGTCCTCCTGGATCTTCCCGAGAAGGAGGAGCTCGTGCGCACGTGGGTGGACGAGCTCGCCGTCCGGCCGACGCGCATGACCGGGAACCTCCTCTACCTCGAGCCCGAGGAGCTCACCGCGCTCGGTCGTTTCGATCTCGTGTGGTGTCTCGGCGTCCTCTACCACAACGTCGAGCAGCTGCGGCTGTTGCGAAAGCTGTTCCATCTCACCGCCGACGAGGGGCTCGTCGTGATCGAGAGCGCGACGACGCGAGACCGTCGACTCGCCCGCCGGAACGCCGTCGAGGTGCACTGGCCTAAGCTCTATCGCGGCGAGAGGACGATCACGCACCTTCCTTCACGGCGCGCGATCAAGAGCTGGCTCGAGATGGTCGGGTTCGCGGAAGTGCAAATCGAAGACGTCTACTCGCGTCACACCGGTTGGCAGCGTGCGGTCGTCACCGGTACGCGCCTGCCTCAACCAAAGCCGTACGTCTCCTACGTCGGCGACGATGGGCCGGCGTGGATTGCGGGCGACGCGACGTAAATCCCGGGAGCGCTGAAGGACGTGTCCACCAGGGCCGGAACGGCAGTCAGCCTCTCGAACTGAGCGGTCAATCTGTGGTGCCGCGCCTCGACCGTTTGCGGCCGGCCGACTAGTTCTTGCCGACGATGAGGATCGACGGCCAAGCGTGGACGAAGGCGACGTTGCCGGATACGGATTCCTCCGATCTGTCCCAGGGTCCAAGGTCGCAGTCGTAGACAAGTCGATTCCGAAATGCCTCGATGTCAGCCCGTCGGTTATCCAATAGCGAGACGTCCGGTCCGAATTCATGGCCGGGCCAGGCGGTACCCCAGGCACCATCGACGTTCGCTGCTTCCGCGCCGGGCCAATCTGGCCCGTACGCGCCCGGCGCCAGATCTTCGATGATGTACAGCCCGCCGCGCGGCAATCGTGGGAACAGGACGTCGAAGCTCGCGAACGTCAATGGGTTCATATGCGACGCGTCATCGACCACGACCTCGAGCGCGGGATGCTCGTCCGCAATCCGGTTGAGCAGGTCGGCGTCGTTCTGCGAACCAATGTAGACCTGAAATTCGGCCGCTCGCTTGGCGGCGAATGGATCGACGTCGAGACCGATCACCGTCGCCTCAGAGAAATAGACGTTCCACATTCGGAGCGATGCTCCGTGGCGGACGCCGAGCTCAAGGAGGGTGAAGCTGCGTCGGCGACGGTCCCGAAGGTATTCCTCGTAGATGTCGCAGTAGCTGCGCCGATTGCGGATGTGCGTGGCTTTGTCGGTGCCGTGGATCAGACCAAGTCGCTGGAGGCTCAGATGCCGCTCTCGCAGCGTTCGGTACCCCACGCGCTCGGATGCGGTTGCGGCGAGCTTCCAGAACGGTGTACGCCGAATTTTCGACTGGGACAACCACGCCCTCGCCGTCGCCGCGCTCCCCCGGGGTGACACCGCGCCAGCGTACACATGGCGATGGTGTCCCAGGTCTAGGCCTCCGTCTGCCTGCGCGCCCGCAGGTTCCAGCTTCTGTGTCCGCTAGTCCGCATTGCGCCGCACGACGTAGTTGCCGAGCACGAGCAGGTCGACGCGCGTCTTCTTGAACGTCTCGAGCGCGTCTGCCGGCGTCATCACGATCGGCTCGTTCTCGTTGAACGACGTGTTCACGAGCACGGGCACGCCCGTGCGCTTCTCGAACTCCGCAATCAGCTCGTAATACCGCGGCTCGACACGCGCTTCGACCGTTTGCAAGCGGCCGGTGTCGTCGACGTGGTTGACCGCCGGAATCTGCTCGCGCTTGTCGGCCGCCGTCTTGTAGACGAGCACCATGAACGGCGACGGATAGTCCTGCTCGAACCACTCGCCCGCGCGCTCGGCGAGGATCGACGGCGCGAACGGGCGAAACGGCTCGCGATGCTTGACACGCGCGTTCAAGACGTCCTTCGTCTCGGCGCGGCGTGGGTCGGCGAGGATCGAGCGATGCCCGAGCGCACGCGGGCCGAACTCCATCCGGCCCTGGAACCAGCCGACCACGTCGCCGGCGGCCAGACGTTCGGCCACCGTTGGGAGCAACTGGCCGTCGTCGAGCCGCTCCGACGCGACGCCCGCAGCGTCGATCGCCTCGCGTACTTCGTCCTCGGAGAACTGCGGACCCGTGTAGGCGTGCTCCATCACGAAGCTGCGCGGCCGGCCGAGCTCCTGGTTCCAGACGTAGTACGCCGCGCCGACTGCCGTGCCGGAGTCGCCCGCAGCCGGCTGGATGTAGAGCTCCTCGAACGGCGTCTCCGAGAGCAGGCGCCCGTTCGCGACCGCGTTCAGCGCGACGCCGCCGGCGAGGCAGAGGTTCGGCATCTTCGTGCGGTCCCACAGCGTCTGGGCGAGATGCAGGTACGCCTCCTCGAGCCGTCTCTGCAACGACGCCGCAACGTCTTCGTGGAGCTGCTCGATCGGCGCGTCCGGCTCGCGCGCGGGACCGAGCAGCTTCACGAGCTCGTCGGAGTAGATCCGGCCGATCGTCGGCGAGCCCTCGTCCCAATTCATGTCGACGCCTTCCTTGTCGTGCGTGAAGTAGTCGAGGCCGAGCTCGAAGAGCGGACCGTCGAGGTGGACGAGCTCGCGCATCTGCGGCAGGAACCGCGGCTCGCCGTACGGTGCAAGGCCCATCACCTTGCCCTCGTCGCCGTAGTGCGGGAACCCGAGCCACTGCGTCACGGCCGTGTAGAAGATCCCGAGCGAGTGTGGATAGATCACGCGCTCGAGGACGTCGAAGCGGTTGCCTCGACCTTCGGCGAGCATCGTCGACGCGAAGTCGCCGAAGCCGTCGACGGACAAGACGGCAGCCTCCTCGAACGGCGAGACGAGAAACGCGCTCGCCACGTGCGCCTGGTGGTGCTCGACGTTGTGCACGCGTGCCCGCAGGTCCTCGGTCTGCAGCACCTCACGTAGCGCGGAGCCGATATCGCGGATGCGCGATGCGTTGTCGAGTCTCGCCTTCAGGTAGCGCGCGCTTGCGCCGTGCCGGATCGTCCGCAGAAGCTTCCGCCCGAGATTCGCGCGCGGGTCACGCGAGACGGCGACGTGGTCGAGGTCGCTCGCGCCGAGCCCGGCCTCCTCTAGACACCACTGCGCCGCCCGTGCCGGGAAGCCGGCGCAATGCTTCACGCGGTTGAAGCGCTCCTCCTCGGCAGCTGCGACGAGCTCGCCGTCGACGACGATCGCAGCGGCTGCGTCGCCGTGATACGCGTTGAGACCGAGGATCGTCGTCATCGCGACGATCGTATCCGCCGGTCCGACGGATCCCCGTCGGTGTGCGGCGTCGAGCGACGCAACAACTCGTCGTACAGCGACAGCGTCGCGTCGGTCGCGGCTGCAATCGAGAACCGCTCTGCTGCCCGTTGCCGAGCTGCTTCGCCCAACCGCGCACGCAGATCTCCGTCGGCGAGCAACCGTTCGATCGCACTGCGCAACGCAGCCGGATCGCGCGGAGGAACGAGCAGTCCCGTCACCTCGTCTTCGACTGCATCGACGAGACCGCCGACCGCCGTCGCGACGACCGGCCTTCCGTACGCCATCGCCTCGCGCACGGCGACCCCGTACCCCTCACGTCGTGAAGGCGCGACGACGACGGCGGCGCGCTCGTAATACGCACCGAGCTCCGCCGGCGGGACGAAACCGGCCGCCTGCGGCACTCGAGCGCGTAACGGCCCGTCGCCGACGACGCGAAGCGGCAGGTCACGCGCCGCCTCCATCAGCTCGAGCACGCCTTTCTCAGCGGACAAGCGGCCGACATAGAGAACGTGCGGCGGCTGCTCGGGCGGGCTCACGTCGGCGGGAACCTTCACGCCACTCGGGATGACGCGAACCTCGGCGGCACCGAGCGCGCGCGCCTCGTCGGCGAGCGCAGTCGACGCGGCGACGACAGCGTCTGCCCGCGCGAGGATCGAGCGCGCGAGCCAGGGCAACCGCCGCGCGAGCGCGAGGTCCGTGCCCCAGACTTGGATCACGAACGGCTTGCCGAGTGTCGCGGCCACGGCACCCGCGCCGAGCCAGTGCGCATGCACGAGGTCGGCAACGCGGCCGTCACGTGCCGCAGCGCGCCTGAAGTTGGCGAGAAACATCGGCAGCGCTGCGAGCCGCCAAGGCCGCGCCCGCACGTTGCCGACGACGCCTGCGCCGTAGGCGAGGCCGTAGTGGCGAAAGTCCGCCGGCGAAACGACGTCGACCTCGATGCCGCGCGAGCGCAACGCGGCGACGGCATCCGCGACGAACACTCCTGCCACGTCACCCGCGCCCCGCGGGTACGACGTCGTCAGGACGCAGATACGTGGACTCAGCGTGCGAAGACGAGCTGACGCTCGGGGTCGTTGCTCGTCATCTCGTCGTAGATCCACCGGAACGTTTGCTCGAGACCTTCCTCGAGCGTCGTGCTCGGCGCCCAGCCGAGCAGCTCCTTCACCTTCGTGTTGTCGCTGTTTCGGCCGCGGACGCCCTGCGGCGCGTCGAGGTTGTAGCGCCGCTCGAGCTTCAGGCCGGCGATCGACTCGACGATGTCCACGAGCCTGTTGATCGTCACGAGCTGGTCGCTGCCGATGTTCAGCGGCTCGGAGACGTCGCTCTCCATCAGACGAATCGTTCCTTCGATGCCGTCGTCGATGAACGTGAAGCTGCGGGTCTGCTCGCCGTCGCCCCAGATCTCGATCGAGTGGTCGCCGGAGAGCTTCGCGTGGATGACCTTGCGGCAGATCGCGGCCGGCGCTTTCTCCCGACCACCGTCGTACGTTCCGTGGGGTCCGTAGACGTTGTGGTAGCGCGGCAGGCGCACCGCGAGACCGAAGTCCTCCTCGAAATGCCTGCACATGCGTTCGCCGAAGAGCTTCTCCCAGCCGTACCCGTCCTCGGGCATCGCGGGATAGGCATCGTCCTCGCGCAGCGGCACGACTTCCGTGTCGGTCTGCTTCTCCGCCGCGTACACGCAAGCCGACGATGCGTAGAGGTACGTCGTCGCACCGGCGTCACGCGCCGCGAGCAGCATGTGCGTGTTGATCAGCACGGAGAGCATGCAGAGCGCCTTGTTGTTCTCGATGAACCCCATCCCGCCCATGTCGGAGGCGAGGTTGAAGATGGTCGCCGCGCCGTCCGCGGCTTCCGTGCATTGCTCGCGCTCTTGCAGATCGAGGACGCGATTGTCCACGTCGTCGAAGCGCTGATACCAGAGCCCGAACGGCTTGACGTCAACGGCTCGCACCTGCGAGAAGCCGCGCGCGCGGAGCGCCGCAACGAGGTGGCCGCCGATGAAGCCGCCCGCGCCCGTGACGGTGACGAGGCCGTCGCGGTCGAGCTTCATTTGCACGTGCAGGTCAAGGTCGGGCAAGGATAGCTCGGGGCCTTCCGAAGACGATCGGGAGGGCGAGCACGAGCACCGCGAACACGTAGAAGTAATAGAACTGCATCGTCAGGTAGAAGACGTTCGCGGCCATCGTCCCGACGAGCGCGGCAGTGAATCCGTACGCGAGCGGCCTGACGCGACGACCCGCGCGGTCGCCGACGGCAACGAGCCAGCGTCCGAGCGAGCGAGCAACCGAGAGCCGCGCGAAGAGGTAGACGAGAAATGCGCCGAAGACAGCCGCACCGACAAGCCCGGTCTCGACGATCACGGCGACGTAGAACGAGTGCGGACCCCAGTTCGTCTTCCCGGTCACGAACTCGTAGTAGACGGAGAACGTGTTCGCGCCGAGGCCGAGCAGCGGGTGCGAATGGATGATCTGCGGGATGAAGTCGAAGACCGCGAGGTGCGCGTTGTCGGAGCCGCCGCCGCCTTGCAGGCGTGAGCGGATCACGACCTCGAAGAAGTGCCGGCGCTCCCAGACGACCACTCCGAGGAGAGCGGCGACCCCGGCGAGCGGCACGAGAAATGCCGCCGAGGTGATTTGCCTGCGGTACGGGATCGCGAGCACGAGCAGTCCGACCCCGAGACCGAGCAGGCCGCTGCGTGAGAGCGTCGCGAACTCGACGACGAGCAGAAATGCGAGCACGATCGCGAGCGGAACGCGGAGGCGATGTCCGCGCTCGAGCCGGAGATAGACGGGCGCCAGCGCAAGGAGCGGGACGATCAACATGATCCCGAGGTGATTCGGGTCGCCGGTCAGCGCGTTCGGCCGGTAGACCGTCTGGCCCTCGACGGCGCCGTAGATGTTGATCGAGCTCGCACCGCCGGTGAGCGGCGAGAGGATCGTCTTGTCGAGGTTGTGGCCCGAGCGCGCTGCCAGCAGTTGCAGGACGCCGTAGAGCGCGTTCAGCGTGAGCCCCGCGGTGAACGCGACGAGTGTCCGCCAGTAGAGAAGCCGCGAACGGGAAGCGAGGTACGCGACCGCGGCGACGAGGAACAGGAAGTGCAGGAGGAACTTCACCATCCCCTTGCCGAACTGGTCGAGCCCTTGTCGCGTCTCGAGGTTGAAGAAGCCGAGTAGATAGACGAGCAGGAACGCTGCGAAGAAGACGGCGGCGACCGCGACCGTTCGCGTCACGCGACCGCGCCACGTGAGCGCAAAGGCAACGAGGAACAGGAACGTCAGGATGTCCGCGAGCGAGACGTTGCCGGCGACGTTCCAATGGACCTTCTCGAACGTGCAGGCGAAGGCCGTCGCGAGCAGCAGGAACTCGGTCACCCTGTGCGTGCGCATGGTCAGAGACTACGGAGTAGCTCCGCGAGCTCCTCGACGCGCGCGGCCCGCGAGAGCCGCTCGCGCTGCTCCGGTTCGAGCGGTTTGTCCGGCAGCGTGCCGTCCCGCCAACGGCCGTGGAGGTCTTCGAGCGCGCCGCGCAGCGCTTGGACGTCTTCGGGCGCGGCGACGATGCCGCCGCCGGTCTCGCGAACGAGAGCGGCTGCCGCGCCCTCGGGTGGAACCGCCGCGAGGATCGGCCGCTCGGCCGCGAGGTACTCGAACACCTTCGCGGAGAGGACGCCCTTCCCGCGTCCGTCGGCCTCCGGGATCAAGAGCAGAAGCGCATCCGAGTCACGCTGCAAACGAAGCGAATCCCGTCGCGGCACGTATGGAATGAGCTCGACCTGACCGTCGAGCCCGAGCTCGGTCACGAACTCTCGGTCGGAGCTCCTGAAGTCGCCGACGAAGCGCACGGTGACGTCGTCGAGCTTCGAGGCCGAGAGCGCCTGCAGGAAGGGACGCGGGTCACGGCGGCCGAAGAACGAGCCTGTATGCGTGAGGCGGAAGCGATCGGTGCGTCGGTACTCGAGACCCGCGAAGTCGTCGAAGTCGCAGCCATTTGCGATCGTGACCACGCGACCCTTGGGCTCGAGCGAGCGCGCCTCCTCCGCGATCGCGTCGGCCGCCGCGACGATCGCATCCGCCTGCGACGCGACGCGCCGTCCGACGTCGCGCGGGGTGTGCTCCTTCGCGCGGACGAGGCGCGTGGCCGAGCGCCGGTGCGGGTGCGCGAGGATCGAATCGCGGAGATCGGCAACCCAGTGCGCTCCGGTCGCGCGCTTGACCGCAGCGCCGACGAGGTGCACGGAGCCGGGCGGCGAGGTCGTGAGCACCACGTCGATCTTCTCGTCGCGCGCGATCTGGAGCGCCTTCGGAATCGACGTCAAGTTCCAGCTGACGTTCTCGTCAGGAACGAGCAGCCGCCTGCCGAAGAGAGTGGCGTGTGCAGTTGCGCGCTCAAGCCCGTGCTTGCCGTGCAGGACCTCGGCCGGCTTCACGCCGCGCGGTCCGAGATAGCGCGCTCGATGAACCCACGCTTGCGTCGGCAGCGGCAGCTCGGCGTCCTGGTGAACCCATTTCGAATCCTCCGGGGCGAGGACGTGCGTCTCGATTCCGAGCGCCGGCAGCTGGCTCGCGAACTTCAGCGGACGCGGCACGCCGCCGCCGCCGGCAGGCGGGAAGTACATCGTCACGAGCAAGAGCTTCACGGAGAGACCGGCACCCGATGACGATGCTACGGTCCCGCGCGAACGTGCGACTGGCACTGGCGATCCTGGCGGGATGCGCGTTCGCGCTCGTCGGAGCAAGCACATCCTCGGCGTACGGCTGGCCTTTGCGGCCCTTCGACCGTCCGCATCCGATTCGCGGCGCCTTTGACGACCCGCGCCTGCACCTCGGCACCGATCCGGTCGAGTCCTCGATCGCGTTCCACTTCGGCGTCGACATCGTCGCAGCCGACTGGGCGCCGGTCTACGCGGTCGGGAGCGGGCGCATCAGCGTCCACCCGGGCTCCGTCACGCTCCGCCGGCCGAACGGGCGCGTGTTCGGCTACTGGCACGTCGCGGGCACGCTCCCTACCGGAACGCGCGTGAAGGAGCATCAGCTCATCGGCTACGTGCTTCCCGGCTGGGGCCACGTGCACTTCGCCGAGAGCCGAAACGGCCTCTACGTGAATCCGCTGCGACGTGGAGCGCTTGCGCCGTTCTCCGATCGGACGAGGCCGATCGTCGCGTCGGTGAAGTTCGCGGACGCAAACGGCTCGGCCGTGTCGAGCGACCTCGCCACGGGGACCGTCGGCGTCGTCGCCGACATCTACGACAATCCGCCGCTTCCGCCGCCGGCGCCTTGGCAGTTCGCACGCGTCACGCCCGCGCTCGTCCGCTGGCGGCTCTTGCGCGGCGAGCTCGTGGTCTCGACTTGGAAGACCGCCGCCGACTTCACGGACGTGCTCACGCCAAGCGCGCTCTTCGGCTGGACCTACGCGCCGGGCACGTACCAGAACAAAGCGAACCGACCCGGGCGCTACATCTTCTGGATCACGCGCACGCTCGACCTCTCGACGCTTCCACCGGGCGGTTACGAGGTGCAGGTCGAGGGGATCGACACGCGGAACAACATCGGCACGGGCTCGCTCGGATTCAGCATCAGCGCGGAGCCGGGAGGCGCAGCAGCGCGAACCGCCGGTCGCGATACACCGGGTGGAGGTTCGGGCTGAGCTTGCGCAGCTCGCGGTTCGTGAGGACGAGCCACGCCGCGCCGTAGGCGCGCGGAATCGCGAGGTCGCCGGTCCGCAGGAAACGAAGGAGGTCGCGCTTGCGTCGATACGGCCGGTTCGCCTTCGTGTCGGCGACGTGCGCAGGCGGCCCGTTCGCGACGTACACCGGCGCAGCGGCGGAGATGCGGTAGCTCGTCTCGAGATCCGCGAAAACGACCGCGCGCTCCGGAACACGCGTGCGGAGCCTGTCGACGAGCCCGCTCGTCAGCGCGTAACCGTCGGCGTCGACGCGCGGCGCCCAGCTTCGGAATCCGTCTACTGCGACGGGCAGGACGAACAGCACGGCTGCGAGGAACGGCAGCCAGTCCATCCTTTCGAGCGACCGGAACCGGACGGCGAACACGAGTGCGACGATCGCCGCCGCGGCGCCGCCGTACAACGCGATCCACGCGGCCGCCGACGGTCCGCCCTTTGCGAGCCCGAGCTCGAAGTCGCCCGGAAACTCGTGCTGGAAGACGATTCCGGCGACGAGGGCGACCGGCAGCAATGCCCAGCGCAGGAGCCAGGCGAGCACCGCGAGCCCACCCGCGAA
>JBKPRX010000137.1:0-27537 GCA_046734795.1 Actinomycetota bacterium | reverse complement strand
CAGCAGCCGCAATCGATTGACCCTCACCACGCCGCAATCCAGTGTCCTGCGCTCTCGGGTCGAGGTCAAGGCGCCTGCGAAGACCAACGCAGAAACTCCCCGAACGATCAGCCGCGGACGCCGCGCTCGCAACGGCGAGCGTGGCGCCGTCCGAATCGGACGGCGCCACTTGTCAACGGTTACTTCGCCGTGAATCGTCTACTGACCTCGCCTGCGATGGGCAGCTTCTTCTTGAAGACGACGCTCGTGCTCGACGACGCGATCTTCGTGTCGAACGCCATCTGCACCACCATGCTTGCGAATGCCTTCGACATGAACGTCAGCACGTTCGGATCGTTGTTCGACAGGTTGTCGCACCACCGGAACGGATTGTCGACGCACCCCCCGTCAAAGCTCGGGACGTTGCCCTCGTAGTTGCCGAGGAAGCCGCCGAACAGGTCGACCTCGTTCTGCGTCTTGCAGCAATCCTGCCCGGTCAGCAAACCACTGGCAGGGACGCCGACTTGGTTGAAGCTGATCGCGTCGGTGCCAGTCGGGGCCAGGAACTCGTGGTTCTTGCCGATCGAGTCGAAGTACTGGACCGCCTGGTCGCGCGCGATCAACGACGGCTTGTAGACACGGTTCGGGAACGTGTTCGTCACCGTGCCGCCGAAGAAGTCGGGCGCCGCCGGATCGAGGACGCCGATGATGTAGTTCGGTGTCGCCGTCACATCGGCATCGAGGTCGTACACCGTGTGACTGAGGTCGTCGTTGCTGAGGTTGTTGACGTAGAACGAGGAGCCGAGCAGACCGATCTCCTCACCGCCGAACCAGATGAAGCGAAGCTTGTTCAGCGGATTGACGTTCTTCATCTGCTGCGCGATGTCGAGAATCGTCGCAGAGCCCGACGCGTTGTCGAGCATCCCGGCACCGTAGATGGCGTCGAGGTGCGCGTCGACGACGAGAACGTGGTTCTTGTCGCCGCCCTTCGAGTCGGCGATGACGTTCCAGTCGTCGGCATTCGGGTCGACGAGCGCCTGCACGTTGATGCTCATCACCGGCAGCGCCGTTCCGTTCTGCACGGCCTGCTGGTACTGGCTCAAGAAGTCCACCCCGGTCGCGAACGACACGAACGACACGGGGATCGTCGGGATGATCGTGTTCCCGTTCGCATCGACCAGGCTGCCGCTCAGAAGCTCGGTCCGGCCCGGATTGCCTTCGTTGAAGATGATCACGCCGCTCGCTCCGGCCGCCTGCGCGTTCTGCACCTTCTCGCCGAAGAAGCACGTGCCACGCTGGATGAGCGCGATCCGCCCCGGCACGAACCCGGTGAAGTCACTCGCCGTGCACCCGCTCGCGGAGCTTGGAGTGTCCGTCGGCGGCAGCACGATCCCGCCGGCCGGCTGCAGCTGGGCAGTCGTCGATCCGGTCGCCTGCCCCGGATTCCAATCGACGCCGGCGGTGAAGGTGCGCGAGGTCGGCGAGACCTCAGTGAACACCGGCGGAGCCGTATACGCGAAGTACGTGAACTTGTACGGCTGGATCGTCACGTCGTAACCGGCGGCGCGCATGACCGAGGCCACGTAATCCACGGACGCCTTGTAGCCCGGCTCGCCCGAGTTCCGCGACGGATGCCCGTCGGCCGGGCTCGGGTTCGCATCGGCAATCGCTTGGAAGCGCTGCATGTGCTTCCAAAGATCGTTCTTCGTGATGCACGGAATCAGCTTGCTAGGCGTGTCGTTCACCTGCGTGTCGCACGAGGCGGCCTTCGCCCCGCTCGCGCCTCCGGTTGCAAGGAGTGCGAGCGCCGCGAATGCGCAGAGCGTGACCAGCCAGCGGGCCGTGTTGCGTCGTTGCATCAACTTCCCCCCTCGAAATCGGTTTCCCTCCGAGCCGTGAGACGTCGCAGCGAGGCGATCCGCAAGCTCGATCTCGACGACCTCGGCAGCCTACGCCGGTTCCGCCGAAAAGAAAAGACCCGAGTTACGGCCGTTGCCGGTCTCGAGTGCGAGCAGGCGGCGGAGATCGTCGAGACGACGCGCCTGCGCGAGATGCTCGACGAGGTTGCGCAGCTCGTACGGGCTGTGCGCGGCAACGGGGTTGGCTTTGTCCTCCATCAGATCATGGGGGCTCATCCTGACACCGTCCGGCGGCGGAGCGAGCACGTCCGGTTCAACGGTGCAGCGCCCGCGTTCTAAGGCCCGTCGGTTGTCGTTTACCCGAGCCTCACGAGAACCGCGAGGATCACCAGCGTCACACGGTCGAGCCGTGCGTTCCAAAACGAGTCTTCTTCGTCTGCCGTTCGCCGAGGTGAGTCAGGCGACTCAGGGCGGTCGTAAATCTCACGGTAGCCCGGAAGGCCTCGCATGTAGTCGCGGTCGAAGACACCCACGCCATCGGTATCGGCATGAGCGGTGATCAAGCCGTCCCGCAGACGGGGCATTGCGTCCGGCGAGACGACCTTTAGATAGTCGCGGCTCTGCGGATTCGCTCGCTGGCCCGCAGCACCGGCGAAGGCGGATCATTGGTTCAATCGCGCGCAGACACACGAGGTGAGCTGGTGCTCTCCCAACTGAGCTAACCGCTTTGGCGGGCGCCCATCGTAGCGCCGGCCTGCTCGATTAAAGGGTTGGGGGCCGAATGTAAACGGTTGGGGGCCGAATGCCGATGGACCCCTCGTGCCCCGCAGAAACTCGAAGGTGTACATGCTGCTCACCGACGGCGGCGTCATCGCGCTCGTGACGACGACGTTCGCCTGCGCCCTGGTCGGGGCGGTCGCCGATTCCGATTTGGTGAGGCACGCCGCCTGGGTCTTCTTCGGCCTCGCGCTCGTCTCGAATATCCTGTTTCGCGGCCTCATTGCGCAGACGTACGCGCGCATGATCGCGTGGATGCGCGCTGGATCGAGAGAGATCACGGTCGCGTCGGAACAGCTCGCGCACGTGGCGAACGATCGCGCTGGTGCCGCAGCTGAGCAGACGGAAGCGGTCGCGCGAACCTCGACCGTGGTCGACGAGGTTGCAAACTGTGCGGACGCGATCGCAGACAACAGCCGCAGCGTCTCGGCCACGGCGACGCAAACGGTCGCGACGATGACCGAGATGCGGGAGACGATCGCTCAAGTCGGCGCGCGCTCCGCCTCGCTCGGCGAGGCATCGCAGAAGATCGAGGAGATCCTGGCGCTGATCGCCGATCTCTCCGAGCAGACGAACTTGCTCGCGCTCAACGCCGCGATCGAGGCGTCGCGTGCGAGCGAAGCCGGCAAGGGATTCGCGGTCGTCGCGGCCGAGGTGCGGAAGCTCGCGGCCCGCTCGGCGCGCTCGAGCGAATCGATCGGCGACCTCGTTCGCGAGATCCGTCAGGACACGGACGCGGTGGTCGAGGCCGCGGAGCACGGTGCGCAGCAAGCGCTCGAGGTCGCAGCGGCGCTGGACGAGACGGCGGCGATGATGGACGAGGCGCTTCTCGCCGCCGATCAGCAGAAGGCGGCGACGGCGGAGACCGCGTCGGCGATCGCGCAGATCCATGCAGCTGTACGACAGGTGAGCTTGGACGGGGAGCGGCGAGCTGAGAGCGCGAAGCGCATCCAGGCGGAGACCGAAGCGCTCGTCTCGATGTTGACCGTACTCGGCGGCGGCCCTCACCAGCGGCACCGCGTGTCTGGCAACTTCATCTGGCGCGACCTGCGCGAGTCGGGCGGGCCGATGGTCTTACTCGCCGTGACGACGGCGACCCTGACGCTCGTACACGCCGACGTTTGGATCGCGCTCGGCAGCCTCCTGGGTGCGGCTGCCGTCGTGATGCTCACGTCGCTCCGGTTCTCACGGGCGCGCCGATTCCATCGCTTCGGAGATCGCATCCGAGGCTCGGTACGCGTCCTTGGCAACGCGGTCGGCGAGGTAGCGGCGACCTCGGCCGACGCCGCGACTGCCGCCGGCGAGCAGTCAGCCGCCGTTGCGGAGGTGCTGGCGGCGACGGAAGAGGTCGCGTCCTCGGCTCGTGCGATCGCTGCGTCTCTTGTCGGCGTCCGGGAGTCGGCGGGGCGCACGCACGAGACGGTGTCGCAGCTCGATGAGACGCTTGGGGCGATCGGGGCTCGCGCGGAGGCGCTGGCCGGACGCTCGCGCGAGGTCGACGAGATCCTCGGGACGGTGGGCGATCTCGCCGCGCAGACGAACATGCTCGCGCTGAACGCCGCGATCGAGGCAGCGCGCTGCGGTACAGCGGGCAAGGGTTTCGCGGTCGTCGCGGAGGGCGTTCGCGAGCTGGCCGAGCGCTCGCTCGCGGCGAACGACTCGATCGTTCAGCTCGTTCGCGATATTCGTGCCGAGATCGACGGGACGATCGCCGCGGTCGACCAGGGCTGCCGGCAGGTCGCGGAGGTCGGCGATGTCCTCGGCGAGACGGTCGCTCTGCTCGACGAATCCGTGGCGGCGACCGAGCGGGAGAACCGTGCCGCGGCCGACGCTGTGGCTGCCGTCACGCAGATCCGGGTCGCAGCCGATCAGCTCGCCAGTGAGGATGCGGCCGGTGCAGCCACCGGCCCCGTCGTCGCCGCCATCGAGGTCTTCCGCGCGGGGCTCGAGCTCACCCACGGCGGCGCGGGCCTGCCAGCAGTTGCCGTCGCGCCGAGGCCGGCGCTGCTCGTCGAGCCACTGTTCGCAACCGCTTAGAGTTGGCGCTACTCGCGTGGCGCAGCACGACAGCTCCGGAGGCTTTCCGCAGCCTTCCACGGCGTTCTTCAAGGGCCGCGGCAACAGCCGACAAAATGCGAAAGCCCGCCTGTCGCGGGCCTTTCTAGGTGGGCCGTACTGGGCTCGAGCCAGTGACCCCCAGCTGTCGAGCTTGGCGTCGTCGGCGCGCTCCGCGCGTCCGTCGTCGACCCGGACGCGTTCGTTCAGCTGACACCGCCCTAGTTCTCGTCGGTCGCGGGTCCGGCGAGGCGGTGGCGCTGTAGCTCGCCGGGGGGCGCCGCCGTGCTGAGGTGCGTGAGAGGTGCCGGGGCAGGCGGCCGGCGACCCTTAGCGTCCTACTTGAACTCGACCGCGTAACCGTGTGTGCCGAGCCACGTCACCAGGCCCCGCTGCGCACTACGCCGCGAGCACGCTCGACAAGATGCCCGTCGCGGACGTGTCCTTGCGCGCGGGCGGGAGACATCGTTCGACGTCTCCCGCTTCGCTCGCCTCAGTCACCGCAACGCATCAGCCTGAACCCAAGAACCATGTTGTTCATGCGGTCGGTCCAGTACCTCGCCCAGAAAGAGTTCGGCCCAAGCAACTGAGTGAATTGCTGGGCATACCTGTCAGCCACGAAGATCTCATGGGCGGTCTGCTGACACAGAGACTGCGCGGATGCGGACGGCGCTGCGGCGAGACCTCCGACTCCAACCGTCACGGCTACTACTGCCGCCGCTGCCAGCATCTTGAGCTTGTTCATCGTCTCTTCCTCCTCGTTCGTTCCGCCCCTTTGGCGGTTGTGTGAGGAAGGACACCGAGCATCGCCGCGTATTCCGCTGTCCTGAATCGCGTAGAGTCGAAGACCGCGCGGCCGTCCGGTCGTCGGCCCCGGTGGGCTCGGAAGGAGAGCCGCGATGCGGGGACGTTGTGAACGGCCGGACTGGCGCGAGGGCAAGCGCCGCTACATCGTCCATTTCTCCAACGGCAGCGCCGGGATGCGCTTCCGCGACGCGCAGTTGAACGAGCGCGACGAGCTGCAGGAAGGACCGCGACGCTACGTGGTCCGAGCGCGTGCAGCAAGCCGACGGACCCGATGCGCTCGGGTATGCGTGGGCGACGCTGATCGAGCGTTAGCACGCGCAGCACCGGCGCCTAACGGTCGACTCGTCCGATCTCACTTCCTATCGGGTGCGGCGATGAACGAGGAGACGTTCAGGCGTTGCCCGACCTGTCGCGTGTGCGCCAGTTGCGCGCCACAACTGCGCGGGATCCGGCACATAGAGCGGAGGGGGAGGGATTTGAACCCTCGATCCGCCTAACGACGGATAACGGTTTTCGAGACCGCCGCATTCGACCGCTCTGCCACCCCTCCGTGTCGAAGCTCCATTCCGAAGCTCCATGTCGAAGCGGAGAAGGAGGGATTCGAACCCTCGAGGCAGGGATTCTCCCCACCTAACGCCTTAGCAGGGCGCCGCCTTCAGCCACTCGGCCACTTCTCCGAGCCCGTTCCGCCGGGTCGCGCGCAGGATAGCCCAGCGCGCCGCCGAGCGGCCCTACGCGACCGCGAGCTTAGCCTCCATCCCCTGCTCGCGATGACCGGGGATGGAGCAGTAGAAGTCATAGGTGCCCGCCTCGAGCTTCACGTGGAGGTCGGCGGATTGACCGGGCGCAATCGTCGGCGTCTTTTCGTCCTCCACCCCGGGCCCGTCGACCGTGAGGTTGTGCGGCACCTTCCCGTTGTTCGTCACGTGGACGACGTAACTGCCCGCAGTGAACGTCTTCGCGGTGCTCGACGGAAGCTGGACCTTCCACTCGGTCTCGCCGACGGCGATCGTGGCCGACGTCTGACCCGTTTCGGTCTGGCTCGTTTCCGCAGGCGCCGCCGACTCCGATGCTTCGGCCTCGCTTTGCTCGACGCCGAACTTGATGACCGTTCCCATCATCAGCGCGAAGAGAGCGAAGCAGGCGACGTAGTAGACCTTCGCGCCGCGGCCGGGGAAGTCGGGATCTCGGCGAGGGGCGACGAAGGCCGAGATGATCGAGAAGACGATGAAGATCCCCGCCACGACCGCGAGGATGATCTTGTTCTGCGTCGACAGGCCCGCGACGAGCACGGCGCCATTCCATCAAATCGCCAGGAGCTACGGCACTGCCAGCAGACTCTGCTCCTCGCGGCGGCGCCGCACGCGGCTGCCCGCCCACGCAGCGAGCGCAAGGAGGACGAGCGGGCTCGCGACGATCGCGGCGAAGAGGAGCACAGTCGCTTCGAGGGCGAGGAACGACCCGGCGCTTCCGAGCATCCGGCCGAGTCGGCCGCTCCCGTGCGATCCGCCGAGGGCCGCGTCCCGGTCGGCCGTGAGGACAAGTGCGATTCGCGCGAGCGTGCCTTCGGCGATCGTCGCCTTGCGTCCGTGCGTCCGTTGCGCGAGCGCGCGCTTTGCGTAGGCGAGTCGCTCTTGGAGCTCGATCCGCTGCGCCGGCGTGATCCCCGGATCGCGCAGCGCGACTCGGAGCAGGTCGATCGTCTGCCGGAGCTGCTGGATCTGAGCGGTCTGACGCTCGAGCTGCCGCTCGAGATCACGCGTCGACAAGCGCTGCGACACGACCGTCCCGAGATTGCCAAGCCGTGCGAGCGCTTCCTGCACGCGCGCGGTCGGCACCCGCAGCTCGAGAAACGCGCGACCCGGTTCTCCGGCGGGGGTGACGTATTCCACTGACGCTGCGTAGCCGCCCAGTGCGCGCGCCACGCGCGTCGCGGAGGAGGTTGCCCGCGAGAGGCGATCGTCGCCGTCCACGCGCAGCGTCAGTGACGCGACCGCTTGCGTCAGGCGCCCCTGGCCGGTGACATCAGGCGCGAGGGTTCGCCGTCCGTCGGTCGCGGCTTTCGTCGCAGGCACGGACTCGGCGACGGGACCGAGCTTCATGACCACGCCGCCGGATCGACCCACCGCGACGTTGTTCCTGTCGTCCGAAGCGACTCCGTGAACCACCGCCGCAGCGAGAAACGCGCTGAGCCCGAGCGCAACCGCGCCGACTGCCACCCGGCGCAGCGGAAAACGCGGCGACGGGAAACCGGGCAGCGCAACAGTGCGCCGAGGCGCCGGCTGCAAGCTCCGCACGCGCTCGCGCAGCCGATCCGGCGCGACCGGCGCCGCCGCCTTCAGCATCGTCTGGAGCTCAGCGGTGCTCATCTGCGATCAACTCCTCGAGTCTTTGCAGCGCGCGGCTGAACCTCGTCGAGCACGCGGACTGGCTGATTCCGAGCACGCGCGCGGCGGCCGGCCCATCGAGGTCGAGCACGACGCGCAACGCAAGGACCTCGCGGTCGCCCGCGCTCAGCTTTCGCAGTGCGCGCTCGAGCTCGGGAGACACGCCTTCCGCCCAGACCGGCTCGAGGGTCTCTCCCGTTTGCGCCGCATAGTGATGCTCGCGTTGACGGCGTCGCTTCTCGGCACGGATCCAGTCGAGTGCGACGTTGCGCGCGATGCCACAGAGCCACGTACGCGCTGCCGCACGGGAAGGATCGAACCGTCGCCACGCGCGCAATGCTTTCTCGAACGTCTCGGCCGCGAGATCCTCTGCAACAGAGGCATCACGCGTCAGGAAGACGAGGTAACGGTAGACCGCGTCAAGCTCGCCCTCGGCCACCTCCGCGAAGGTGGGCTTGGCCGCGTACGGGAGCCGCGCGTCCAGCGTCGTCGCGTTCACATTCGCTTCTACGCCGCCGCTCGCCGATTCGTCACACGCGGTTCTTAGCAGGGGCCCGGCGCAGGCGTGCCGCGCGGGCCGACCTCGTGCTGCACCTGACCGGCGACCGACGCCTGCAGGCAGTACGAACCCTCGTCTGCGCGGACGACTGCGACCTGGTACGACGGATCGAGCGTCACGCCTGTGTAGGTCGAGCTCGTTGCGAAGTACGCCTGCATGGCTGCGTCGGCGGCGCGGAAGTTCACGCCCGTCGCAGCCTCGACGGCGAGGGTCTCCGCGTGAGTAACCGTCGGCGAGGTCGGCCCTTCCTGGCGCAACTGCGTGACGGCGAGATAGCCGGCGACGACCGTCGAGATCAACAAGAGCAGCAGGCCGAGCGAACGGCTCATAGAACGAGGATCGACCTCCGCGATCGGAACCTTGAGCCTCGGCGCAGCGGATAGCGTGACGCGATGCGCCGTCTCGTCGCCCTCGTCTCTGCGGTCGTGCTCGTCGACACGCTGCTGTACGCGGTGCTGACGCCGCTCTTGCCGCGCTTCGTCGACCAGCTCGACCTGTCGAAGACGTTGGCCGGCGTGCTTGTCGCTGCGTATCCGCTCGGCGCCCTCGTCGGCGGCATACCGGGCGGCGTCGCTGCCGTTCGTCTCGGGCCGCGCCGCGCAGTACTCGCCGGTCTCGGTCTCTTCTCCGTTGCGAGCATCGCCTTCGCAGTCGCGGATGCGTATCCGGCGCTTCTCGTCGCGCGCTTCGTGCAGGGTGCCGGCAGCGCGCTCACGTGGGCCGGCGCGTTCTCGTGGCTCGTCGGTGCTGCGCCACGCAACCGGCGCGGCGAGCTGATCGGCACCGCGTTCGCTGCGGCGATCGTCGGTGCGCTGCTCGGACCTGCGCTCGGCAGTCTCGCGGCAAGTGTCGGCCGTGGCGAAGTGTTCGTCGGCCTCGCCGCGCTCGGCGGGGCGCTCGCCGTGACGGCGCTTCTCGTGCCGCCGGTTCCGGGGGAGCGAACGTCGCTCGCTGCGCTCGGCCCCGCTTTCCGGCAGCCGCGCTTTCTCGGAGGGCTCGCATCGATGGCGCTCCCGGCGCTCCTCTTCGGGCTCCTCGCTGTGCTTGCGCCACTTCATCTGCACGCGGCCGGCTGGACTGCGACGGCGATCGGCGTCCTCTGGGTCGTGGGCGCCGCAGGCGAAGCAGCCGAGGCGCCGCTCGTCGGCCGGCTCGGCGATCGCCGCGGCTGGCTGCTGCCGATCCGCGCCGCGCTCGCGATCTCGGCGGTCGCCTCCGTCGGCCTTGCGTTCGGCGGCCGGCCGGTGCTCTACGTGCCGTTTGTGTTCGTGGCGATCCTCGCCTACAGCGTTCTCTTCACACCCGCGCTCGCGCTGATCGCGGACGGCGCCGACGATGCGGGCCTCGCACAAGGACTTGCGTTCGGACTCATGAACGCTGCGTGGGCAATCGGTGCGGTCGTCGGCCCACTCGTTGGTGGCGCGCTTGCGAGCGCGACCTCCGACGCGTTCCCGTTCGCGCTCGCGGCAGGCCTGTGCACGTGTGCACTAGCGCTCCTGCGCGCCCGACCAGTGTCGCGCGCGGCCGCATCTTCGGAAGCGTAGAAGTAACACAGACGCACGCAGCGAAAGCGTCAGCTTTCGCAGCGAGTCAAACGAGCGCCTGGTAGATGAGCTGGCGGTACTGGCGGCGGATCGGGTTGTACGCCGGCAAGAGCTGCGTGTAGAACGCGCCTGTCACCTCTTCGGCCGGATCGACGAAGAAGTCCGTGTTCGCTGCGCCGCCCCAGCGGAAGAGCCCGGGCGAACCCGGGATCTTCGCTTGCGCCGGGTCGAGCATCACCGACACGCCAAGACCGAACCCGACGCCGCTCGTCGGCGGATCGTCGACGTAGAGCGGCCGGCCGATCTGCGCCAGGTCCGCACCCCCCGGAAGGTGGTTCGACGTCATCAGCTCGACCGTCTTCCGCGCGAGGATGCGCACGCCGTCGACTTCACCGGCGCCGGCAAGCATCTGGATGAACCTGTTGTAGTCGTGCGCAGTCGAGTACAGCCCGCCGCCGCCGCCGAAGAAGCTCGGCCGCTCGCGCCGGAACGTCATCACCTGCGGATGCGGAACCGCCTCGGTCGTACCCGGCTTCGTCGTGTACATCGCAGCGACGCGCTCGTGCTTCGCCTCCGGAACCCAGAAACCGCTGTCGGTCATTCCGAGCGGCTCGAAGATCCGCTCCGCGAAGAACTGATCGAGCGATTGGCCCGAAGCGACTTCGATCACGCGGCCGAGGACGTCGTGCGCGACGGAGTAGTTCCACTCGGTTCCGGGCTCGAAGAGAACCGGGAGCTTCGCCCAGCGATCGCACGCCTCTTCGAGCGTGTACTCCTCCTTGTCGACGAACGGCTCGAAGCCGGCCGCGCGATAGAGCGCGTCGACGACCGTGCTGTAGAAGAAGCCGTAGGTCATGCCGCTCGTGTGCGTGAAGAGGTGCCAGATGCGCATCGGCTCTTGCGCGGGCGTCGTCGACGGCGCGTGCGGCGGGCCGCCCTGGTACACGCGCAGGTTCTCGAACGACGGGATGAAGTTCGAGACAGGGTCTGTTAGCTCGAACGCGCCTTCCTCCCAAAGCGTCAACGCGGCGGCACACGTGATCGGCTTCGTCATCGAGTAGATGCGCCAGATCGTGTCGAGCTCGAGCGGCGACTCGTCGCGAGGATCGCGGTGACCCGCAGTAGCGATGTGTGCGACGCGGCCCGCGCGCGCGACAACCACGACGCCGCTCGGGATGCGACCTGCATCGACGTAACGCGCAAGCCACGCGTCGAGGCGCTCCAGACGTTCGGGATCGAGCCCGACCTCGCCCGGTTCGACCTCCACCTGCAACTCAGCAATCGCTGCCACCGCGTAGCTCCTTTGGTTGCCGTCTAGGGGTTGATGTTAATCCGGGGTCCGCGATCTGAACACCCCCGAAAAGGGCCGCGCCCGGCGGCAACAGGACCGCCGGGCGCGCAATTCGGCGATGCGACTACTTCTTTTTCTTCTTCTTGCAGTCGTGCACGACCTTCGTCCGGACGATCACCTTTGGCTTCACCGCAGCCTCGGTCAGCTTCGAGAGCTGGCCGCGAATCGCGCCTGCTGCGAACGCGGCGTTGTGCACGTTCGCGTAGTACTGCGACGGGTTCGCGATGATGTCCTGAATCAGCGTCGAGTCGGCCTGGACGCAGCCCTTGCTGATTCCGGTCGTGGGCGAAGGCGGAACGAGCGTCACGACGACCGGGCCTGCAACGCCGGCGGCGCCCTTGTGGATGTGCGCAGCGACGAGCGGGTCGACGTTGCTCGCGTGGAGCTCGAAGCAAACGAGTCCTTCCGCCGCGTTCAGACGGATCAGCGCCGTGCCGGTGCCGTCCGGGTCTCCGGGCGGAACTTCCGTCGATCCGCTCATCGTGGCCGTCAGTCCGACGCCGAACGACTGCGGCAACGCCTGCTGCTTGTTGCTTCCGGCTTGCGCAATCCATGCGAAGGCGAGCGCGGCAACGACCACGTTCGCCAGGATCAGCTTCCTCACTTTCCTACCTCCCCTAGTCGCACTCCATGCAATGCGGGAAATACGGGGCGAGAGCGGCAGTCGGATTCGCGACCCGCCCCCGCGGGGCTTTGTAGGGTTCGCCGCCGTGACGCGACTCGAGAAGGGCCTGCTCGCGGCGGTCGCCGTGGCAACGATCGCGGCAGGCCTCGCACACTACGCCGACGCGCCCGTCGTGCTCGCATTCGCGGTCGCAACGGTTGCGCTCGCGGGCCTCGCGTGGATCGTCAGCTTTGCCACGGAGCAGATCGGCGAGCGGCTCGGACCGGCGGCGACGGGCGTTCTGCAGTCGACGCTCGGGAACCTGCCGGAGTTCTTCGTCGTCGTCTTCGCGCTCCGGGCGGGCCAGGTCGTCGTCGCGCAGACCTCACTCGTCGGATCGATCCTCGCGAACGCGCTGCTCGTGCTCGGGCTTGCGATCGTCGTCGGAGCGCACGTCTCTGGCCGCGGTCTGATGGAATTTCGACGCCGCCTACCGAACGACACGGCGACGCTCATGCTGCTCGCCGTCTTCATCATCGTGCTCGTCGGGATCTCGGTGAGCGCGAGCGATCGCGCGTCGCATCACGTGAAGGCGATCTCGATCGTCGGCAGCATCTGTCTGTTGTTCGTGTATGTGACGTGGCTCATTCCGTATGTGCGATCCGATGCTGCGCGCGAGCCAAGCCGCGGCATCGCGCGCATGTCGATGGCCGCCGCCGCGTCGTTGCTTCTCGTGGCAGGAGTCGGATCGGCATTCGTCAGCGACTGGTTCGTCGACGCGCTGTCGCCTGCGATGGACAAGCTGAACCTCTCCGATGCGTTCGCCGGTCTCGTCGTCGTCGCGATCGCCGGCAACGCAGTCGAGAACGTCGTCGGCGTCGTCCTCGCGGCCAAAGGGCAGTCCGACCTCGCGATCTCGGTGATCAAGAACTCGGTCGCGCAGGTCGCGGTGTTTCTCTTCCCGATCCTGATCCTCGCGTCGCTCTTCTTCGAGAACTCGCTGACGTTTCAGCTTGCGCCCGTCTACATCGGCGCGCTCGCGCTGACGGCGCTCGCGGTCTGGCAGATCACCGGCGACGGCGAAGCCGCCGCGTTCGAAGGCTGGGCGCTCGTCGCGCTCTACGTGATCGTCGCGACGTTCACGCTCTTCGAGTAACGCGCAGGCGGCTAGCCGTCTTCGCCCGGCAGACGCTGTCCGAGCGCCCTCAACACCTTCAGCGTCACCGTGGGCGTCGTCTTGAGCACGCGCCGGAAGTCGCGTTCGCGAAGGACAAGCGCGTGAATCGGCGTCTCGGCGGTGACGGTCGCGGTGCGGCGGCGGTCCGTGATCAGCGCGATCTCGCCGAAGAAGCTGCCGGGGCCCAGCCGGTTCACGCGTCGGCCTTTGCGCTCGACCACCGCGTGTCCGTCGACGATGACGACGAAGTCACGCGGCGCTTTGTCCCCCTCACGAATGAGCACTCGCCCCTCGCGCAGGTTGTATTCCTGCGCAACCGCGGCGATCTTGCGCAACTCCGAGTTCGACAAGCCGTCGAAGAGCGGCACGCGCTTCAAGAGATCGACCTTGGCGTCGCGACGTAGCACGCAGCGATTGTCCGCTGCCCGCCCCGCAAACGTCAAGCCGCGGGTGTCGGCGTCGCAAGCGAGTGAGTCGGCGCACCTGGGATCGAACCAGGCGCGCCCACTCGCCGCACTCACCAACACGTATCGACAACCCAGCGCATCTGCAGGGAAATCTGACCCGATCCGTCGGATGCGCGATTCACTCTCAACGACTCTGCGCGACTTCCGCTGTGGTCAAGGAGTGGTCAGCCGGGGCTAGCGGTACCGCTCGAACAACCGGAGCGTGCTCTCGACGCGATCGCAAGCCTCCCCGAGGGCTTCGTTGGCGTATCGAACACTTCAAGATGCTCGCGCGCCCTCGCCAATTTCGCCCGCGCGCTATCAAGATCGGCCGCGAGGCAACTTCAACATGACGCTCGCGGCGTGTCTAGACCGGCAGCTTCGCGACCTTCCACGGACGCAGCGGAACCGGGGCGGGCGAGCCGCCCTCGAACCAAGGGCGGATGCTAGATTCTCGTGTCAAGATTCCTTGACGGAGGTGTCCGCCGATGCGGCGACGTCAACAACTGCGGATTACTGGTGATGGCCGGAAACTTCGTCTGGTCGGAGATTGGGAAACAGCTCCGCTGGACGGCCTCTGCGAGTCGGCTGGCCTAGCTCGCGCCGTCGAGAAACTGCAGCGGCATCTTGTGTCCGAGGCGCGCCGTGCGGGACGGACGTGGACGGAGATCGGCGAGGCGCTCGGTACCAGCCGGCAGGCAGCGTGGGAGCGTTTTTCCCGGCCTCCCGACTAAGCCAAAGAGGGAAGCTGACCGCGCACCCGGTTAGAAGGTCAAGGACAGGCTCGAGAACAGACTGCACGACCTCGTCTGCGATAGGAAGATGACGCTTCAGCGGCGCAGCGTCAGATCGCGGCGAACTGGATCAAGCTCTACCGGCGCGGATGTATGGCGTCGCGCCCACCAACTGAGCTTCACGCGGCCACATCACGATGCGATAGTCCCGCGCGCTCGACTGCGCCGAGGAGTTGCCGACGCACGATCTGACGCTGAGGACCAGTTACACCCGACAGCAGCTCCATCACCATCTGCGACTCGCCGAGTGGCAGCTGCCCCTCGAGCACAAACTTCGCGTGCCACCGTGCGGCAGCGGCCGCGTAACGCGGGTCATTCTTGTCTGCCAACTCGTAGAGGAGCAGGAGCGCGTCCGCGTATGTCACGAACGCATGTTCGCATACCCCAGTTGCTGCACTTCGACGCGCGGAGGGAGCGGAGCCAGGGCGGGCCCGACAGGGCCGCGCGTGCCGAACCGGCCGCCGGCTCCGCGACCAAGAAACGTCGGAAGGGCACGATGGGTTGCGCCGCCGGCGAAGCAGCGTCATCTATGAGCCGCCGGCGCGGACGCCGCCTAAGGCTCCGTCAAGCTGGCGGGTCCAGGAGCGCGCGTTCTAGGCCGAAAGCGCGAGCACGTGCGAGCCGGGCGGCGCCGGATGGGGATCGTGCGGGCTGAGCGTTAGCTCGCCGACCGTCCCTACGACCGTCAGCTGTGGCGGTTCGTACGCACGAACGGTCGCGGTCTGCGGTTGCTTCGGTTGGGTGTCGGTGCTCATGTTCGCCCCCTTTTGTGTGAGGTGGCCGCCTGCGACGGTGCGGCCAAGTGGCTACCCATGCAGAGAAAGACGCTGCCGCGAGACAAAACCTGCGCAGCGGCTGTGTCGACCCCGACGAAATTCGGCGGCGCTTCGCGGCGTCAGTGAGCGGCGCCCGTCCGCGCGCAGCAGCTCCTCAAGCCGGTTTGTTATCGGTGGCCGCTAGGTCGTAGGCTGGGGCAGCCGCGGGTGGACCCGCGGACTATCCGAGCGGCCAGCCGCCGGACCAGCCTTGTAACGATCGGCGCATCGTGTTCGACTGAAGAGACCGCGCGGCCAACTGCGGCCCTGCGGATGACATCCACCCACGGCTGTGGCGAAAGGGGGTGACTAGATGTCACGTTGGCGCAAGGCAGCGGCACTGCTGTTTGCGACCGCGATCGCGGGGGCCTTCTCCGCGCCCGCCTTCAGCAGCCCGATCCACAAGTGCAACGCAGGCGGCGGGAACGGATTCGAGAGCTCGTCGACCAGCGACTGCGACCCCGGTAACTCCGGCGGCAACAACAACGGCGGCGGCTAGCAGGCAGGCCCGTTAGTAAGACGCGGAGCGGGGCGAAACCGGCACGCCCAGATCGCCCCGCTTCGCGACTCCCCTCCTAAGGACGAACTTTCCATGCCATCGCGCGGCGACCCGCGTAGCGCGGGTCCTTCTTGTCCACCGCACAATGAGTTGCGCCCCGTAACCGCGCGCAGCCGCTCCTCAAGCCGCGTCCGGCAGCAGCGGCGGCGGCTCAAGCGGCCACGTAGGCGCTCTCTCCGACGCGACTCGGTGTGGCTTCCCGCGCTGCTCGAGGCTGGACTTGCACATCGCAACGAGAAGAAGCGAATCGTCGCCGACTTCAAGTTCCACTGGTTGCGTCACACGGCGATCTCGCTCATGTGTCGCGCAGGAATGAAGCCTGAGTTGATCGCACAGCGCGTCGGTCACTCCGACGGCGGCGCTCTAATCTACCGCCGCTACCGGCATCTGTTCCCCTCGGAACTCCGCGACGCCGTCGGCCTCGTCGACGAACTCGTGCGGTCGGCGCGTGGTCAAGAGGTGGTCACAGCCAGCCTGTAGCCGCGGCTGTACCGCGTGGTCAAGCCTGAAAAGGAGTGGGCGCACCTGGGATCGAACCAGGGACCTCTCGCGTGTGAAGCGAGCGCTCTCCCGCTGAGCTATGCGCCCCGAGGCGGCCCATCGTAGCCGGATACGAACCTGCATCCACCCTTCGCTTGCTCGAAAGAGAGAAGAGCGCCCTTTAGGATCCGGCGAGTTCCGTTTCGAGACGAGGAGGTCAGATGAGCGTCGTCGTGACAGGCAAGTTTCTTGGCGACACAGACATGTTCCGCCGGTTCATCCAAGAGCAGCCAGAGCTGCTACGCAAGATCTCCGAGGACGCGAAGTCCCAGGGGGCGATTCATCACCGCTTTGCCGTCGGCGACGGCTTCGTACTCATCGTTGACGAGTGGGAGAGCGTCGAGGCGTTCCAGCAGTTCTTCCAGAACAACGCGGACATCCCAAGCGCGATGCAGCAAGCCGGAGCGCAGGGAGAGCCGGACTTCACCTTCGGCGAGGCGGTGGAGACTGCCGATCAGTTCTAGCGTCCGCGCGTGAAGCGACCGCTCTCCCCTGCGAGCGGCCTAGCGGGTAGTCGAGACGCGTCCCGCCGGGCGGCTAGGGCAATGTGCGGGCGCCTTCCTACCTTGAGATGAGCCGGGGTGTGGAAGCGCTCAGCCCTGCGGCCGGCGAGAGGCGCTCGCCCGCCCCGGCCGAACCGTTCCGGCCGACTCTGTGGACTCGATGTGGATTAGGTCGCGCCGTCGCCGCGATGAGGCGTCACGCGGCTGATCGCGCTGCGCATCCGCGCTTGCAGCGTGTGCTCGAGCTTTTCCACAGGAACGGGCTCCTGCTCGCCGTCGCCCACGTCGTCCACGTCGTCCAGGTCGGCGAGGTTGTCATCCGCGCTCGGGGGAGCAGATGCGTCCCGCGCGTGCCACAGCTCGATGTGCAGCCGCTCGATCTCACCGATGAGGAGGACGATCGCCTTGCCGGCCGCGCGAACCTCGTCTCTCGTATCGCCGGCGAGACCCTGACCCCAGCCGCGCAGGATCCCGAGCTTCTCCTCGTCGAGTCTCTCGTCGTCGCGTTCGGACGCCACGTCGCCACGACGCTACCCGGTACGGGCGCGCGCGTCCACGACAGATGGGATGAGCGACCGCCTAGGCCGTCATGCGAAGCGCGACGTCGTACTTCGTCACGGACGCACGGCGCCCGGGCGTGTCGTCGGCCGGCATCGCGCTCAAGAACGCATCGCCGCGCTCGTAGTCCTCTTCGGAGTCGAAGAACACGAGGACGAGTGACTTCTCCGCCTCGCCGTCGTGGAGCACGATGATCTCGGTCGCCGGTAGCTCATCCGGCCGCCCGCCTGCTTCCATCTCGTTCTTCATCTGCTCGATGCGGTCCTTGCTCACGCCTTCGAACTTGACTGCACGTGCGAACGCCATCACGGCCTCCCGGATCGATTACGGGCGATGCTACGCCAGTCGAGCTCTACGAGTCGACGAGTTAAGCGCGGCGTAACAACTCGCGCGCGGTCGCGCGCGCGTCGTCGTCGTGCGAGCGCCAGATGCGCTCGACGAGGCTCCGCATCACATCGCGGATGCCGACGACGCCGAGCACGTTCCCGTCCTGCACGACCGGCAAATGGCGGATCCGCTTCTCGCCCATCACGCGCGCGGCGGCGAAAACGTCGTCTTCCGGGCCGATCGTGACGAGGTTGCCCGTCATCACCTCGCCCACAGGAACGGCTCCGAGGTCGCGACCCTCTCCCGTCAGCCGCAGAACGTCTCGCTCGGTGAAGATCCCGACGAGCCGGCTCGAATCGCAGACGAGGACCGCTCCGACGCCTGCGTCCATCATCTTCCCGACGGCGATTTGGGCGCTTTCGTCGGGAGCGACGGTGACGAGTCGAACGTTCATCACGTCTGACGTGGACATGGCTTCTGCGACCCCTCCTTCGTGACGATTGCGACAGAGCATAACCCGGTACCATCGTCGCGTCTCGTGATTCGCCGGATCCGCGCCGCGGATTCGGGCCGGGCTCCGCGCAGTGGGAGCTTGTGAACCGCGTCAGGTCCGGGAGGAAGCAGCGCTAAGCAATCCCTCCCAGGTGTGCGATCAAGTCCGGCCCGAATCGGCGGCGTGAACCGTTTCGCGCGCGCTCCGCTCGCGGCCCGAGTGTCTGCTTGAATCGACTCGTGGCCGCCCTCTACCGGACCTACCGCCCGCAGAGCTTCGACGAGGTGGTGGGCCAGGAGGCGGTCGTGCGGACGCTGAGGAACGCGATCTCCGCCGGGACGGTCCGGCAGGCGTACCTCTTCGCCGGCCCGCGCGGCACCGGCAAGACGTCGTTCGCTCGCATCCTCGCGAAGAGCCTGAACTGCGAGCACGGCCCGACGCCCGATCCCGACGGCACGTGCCATGCATGCCGCTCGATCGCGAATGGCACGTCGCTCGACGTGATCGAGATGGACGCCGCTTCGCAGCGCGGCATCGACGACATCCGCGAGATCCGCGATCGCGTCGTCCTGCAACCGGCTGAAGGGCGTTACAAGGTCTACATCCTCGACGAGGCGCATCAGCTGACTGACGCAGCCTGGAACGCGTTGCTGAAGCTGATCGAGGAGCCGCCGCCGCATCTCGTCTTCGTCTTCTGCACGACCGACGTGTCGAAGGTGTTGCCGACGGTGCGCTCACGATGTCAGACGTTCGTCTTCCAGCGGCCGCGCCTGCAGGATCTGATGACGAAGCTCCGGCGGATCGCCGACGCCGAGGGGATCGAGGCGCCGGATCCCGCGCTCGCGTTGATCGCGCGAAGCGCGCGCGGGGCGTACCGCGACGCCGAGTCGATCCTCGACCAGCTCTCCTCGGCAACGGAGAAGCAGGTCACGGTGCAGTCCGTGCTGCAGCTTCTCGGCGCGGTCGAAGAGGAAGCGCTCTTCCGGCTCTGCGACCTCGTCGTCGACAAAGACACAGCCGGAGCGCTCACGTTCCTCGAGCAGCTCTCGGAACAAGGTCAGGACCTCGGGCGGCTCGTCACCGACTTGCTCGAGCATCTGCGACACCTCCTGCTCGTGCAGCACATCGGCGAGGTGCCGGACACGCTGCCCGTGACCGAGGAGACACGCGAGCGTTTGCAAGCGCAGGCGAACCAGCTCGGCGAGGCGACCGTCGTGCGCTTGATCGACCTGCTCGCGGTTGCGGTCGACGACTTGCGCCAGGGCGGAGATCCGCGTCTGCCGCTCGAGCTCGCGCTCGTCAAGGTGACGCGTCCGGCGGCGGACCTCTCGCGCGAGTCGGTCGCCTACCGGCTCGAGCAGCTCGAGTCGCGCGCGCACGTGCCGAGCGGTCACGCACATTCGAGCGAGCCCGCGACAACGGCCACGAGCACGCGCCCGGAAGAGCCGGCGGCCGAGGTCGAGCCGGTGCCCGCGTCGGCGCCTCCGGACGTCGCGCTCGAGCAACTTCAGGAAGCGTGGCAGCGAACGATCCTGCCGGCCGTGGAAGAGAAGTCGATCCCGACGGCATCTGTGCTGCGTGAGGCGCATCCGGCAGAACTCGCGGGCGACACGCTGACGCTCGAGTTTCCGAGCGCGGCGGCGTTCCATCTGCAGCTCGCGCGAGAGCCAAAGAACGCGACGCTGCTCGCCGAGGCGCTGTACGAGGTAACGGGACGGAAGCTCGCGCTCGCGTTCGAGGTCGGCGACGCAGCGGACGTCGAGGACATCGCGACGACGGACGAGCCCGCAGGCGAGGAGCGGATCCTCGAGCTCTTGAGCGAGACGCTCGACGCGCGGGAGCGAAAGGACTGACATGAACTTCGACATGAGCAAGCTGTTCGAGCAGGCGCAGCAGATGCAGGCGGAGATGCAGAAGGCTCAGGAAGAGCTCGCCGGCGAGACCGTAGAGGCATCCGCCGGGGGCGGCGTCGTCAAGGTCAAGGCGAGCGGCGCCGGCGAGATCGTCGAGATCAAGATCGCCAAGGATGCGATCGATCCTGACGATCCGGCGATGCTCGAAGACCTCGTGCTCGCGGCGACGAACGAGGCGTTGCGATCGGCGCACGCGCTCGTGGAGTCGAAGCTCGGCGGCATGACCGCGGGGCTCAAAGGCATGGGCCTGCCGGGCCTCTAGCGCGGCGCCGGCTGTCCGAAGCGGCCAAGTACGCTGACCATGTGCTCTCGCCCGCGGTCGACAACCTCGTCGCGCAGCTGACACGACTCCCAGGTATCGGCACGCGCACCGCGCAGCGGCTCGCGTTCCACCTGCTGCGCGTGCCGAAGGACGAGGCGCTCGCGCTCGCGCAGGCGATCGCCGACGTGAAGGAGCGAGTCCGCTTCTGCCGTGAGTGCGGCAACCTCACGGAGAACGAGGTCTGCGCGATCTGTCTCGACACGCGGCGCGACCACTCCCTGATCTGCGTCGTCGAGCAGCCCGCAGATCTGATCTCGCTCGAGCGCACGGCTGAGTTCCGCGGTCTCTACCACGTGCTCGGCGGCTCGCTGTCGCCGCTCGACGGCGTCGAGCCGGAGCACCTGCGGATCGACGAGCTTCTCCACCGCGTCGAGCGGAACGGCGTCCAAGAAGTCGTGCTCGCGACGAATCCGAACATGACGGGCGAGGCGACTGCGAGCTACCTGGCAGACCGGCTGCGCGGCCGCGTTCGCGTCACGCGGCTCGCGAGCGGCTTGCCGGTCGGCAGCGACCTCGAGTACGCGGACGAGGTCACGCTCGGTCGCGCGCTTTCCGGCCGCCGCGAGATGTAGCCGGCTTCGCGCGGAGCGTCTGCTCCACCTCGTCGAGCCAGTCGGCGTGCGCGTCGACGATCCGGCGCGCGAGCGAGTGGTTGAGCATGAGGTAGCGCTCTCGGGATGGGATCGTCTGCGCGATCTCTTCTGCCGTGTCGAGGCGCAAGCGCAGGTCGTCCACCTGCACGCGCACTGCGGCCAGGCTCTCGAGCACCGCGTCGTCGCCGACGAGGTCCGCGGCGAGTAACCGGATCGCGGGCTCCATGAAGATGCGCGAAAACCCGGACGGCTCCGACATCCATTCGCGTAAGGCCTCCACGCCTTCGTCCGTGAGCGTGTAGTGCGTGCGCGGGCCCGTCTGCCCGGGTTCGGCTCGCGCGTCGAGGAGGCCGAGCTTCGCGAGCCGCTTCGGCTCGGCATACCACTGGCTCTCGGCGAAGTCCGCGTAGACACGCCCTTGGCGCGCCATCCGGACGAGGTCGTGCGCGCCCGCGCCGCCGCGGCCGACGAGGGTCAGGACGACATAGGAGAACGGTGTGAGCTTCGGACTTGACAAGACTCTGATTCGGAGCTTAGATTACCTCCGATTCGGAGTCTAGCGATGGAGGCGCAGCAATGTCACCCGAGCAGATCTGGTTCCTCGATACCTACGTCCGCGTCGTCCTTCCGCACACCGCGGGGAGCGACGGGATCTCGGTCCTGGAATCGCAGGCACGGCGCGGCGATTCGCCGCCGCTGCATATCCACCACACCCAAGACGAGACGTTCCACGTGCTCGACGGCGAGCTGCGGCTGCGCGTGAACGGCGAGGATCGCGTCGCAGGCGCGGGCGAGTGGATGCTCGCCCCGAAGGGCATCCCGCACACCTACCGCGTCGAGTCGGACGAGGCGCGCTGGCTCGTCGTCACGACCGGCGGCGAGTTCGAAGGTCTTGTGCGCGAGCTCGGGCGGCCCGCAGAGAGTGCAGGGCTGCCCGTATCGGCCGGCCCGCCGACGCCCGAGCAGCAGCAAGCGCTCGAGGAGGCGTGCAAGCGTCACGACATCGAGCTCGTCGGACCACCGCTGTAGCCCCACCTACACTGTCGTCCGTGGCGACGACGACCGACTACGAAGCAATTCCGGCCGTCTCGGTCGGCGGCGATGCGACGCGTCTCAAGATCGTCGTGATGAAGTTCGGTGGCAGCTCGGTTGCGGATCCCGAGAAGCTGCTCGCCGTGACGCGTCGCATCGCCGCAGCACGCGAGGCCGGCAACCACGTCGTCGCCGTCCTCTCCGCGATGGGCGATACGACGGACGAGCTGATCGAGCTCGCCCATCGCGTCTCGCCGAACCCCAAGCCGCGCGCGATGGACATGCTCGTCTCCGTCGGCGAACGCATCTCGTGCGCGCTGGCGGAGATGGCGATCGAGGATCTCGGCTACGACGCGATCTCGCTCACCGGCTCACAAGCGGGCATCGTCACGGACACAGCGCACACGAAGGCGAAGATCGTCGACATCCGCGCGCAGCGCATCCACGACTCGCTCGCCGAGAACAAGATCGTCCTCGTCGCGGGCTTCCAAGGCGTCTCGACGCAGACACAGGACGTGACCACGCTGGGACGCGGCGGCTCCGACACGACGGCGGTCGCACTCGCCGCGGCACTCGGCGCCGAGACCTGCGAGATCTTCACCGACGTCGAAGGAGTCTTCACCGCCGATCCGCGAATCGTGCCGGATGCGCGGAAGCTCGACGCGGTCACGTACGAAGAGATGCTCGAGATGTCCGCCTCGGGCGCGAAGGTGATGGCGCTCCGTTCGGTCGAGTTCGCGCGCAGCTACGGTGTGAAACTCCGCGTGCGCTCGACGTTCGGTGAAGGCGACGGAACGTTGATCGGCGAGGAGGACGATCAGATGCTCGAGAAGGCGATCATCTCAGGCGTCACGCACGACGTCTCCGAAGCGAAGGTGTCGGTGCTGGGAGTGCCCGACAAGCCGGGCATCGCAGGACGGCTCTTCCGCGCGCTCGCCGACGCTGCGGTCAACGTCGACATGATCGTGCAGAACGTCTCCCAGCAAGGGCTGACGGACATCACGTTCACGATGCCGAAGACGGATCTTCCGACCGCCGGTCCGATCATCGAGCAGATCGCGAAGGAGATCGGCGCCGGCGGCGTCGTCCAGGATCCGGATGTCGCAAAGGTCTCGTTGATCGGCGCAGGCATGAAGAGCCACCCCGGCATCGCGGCCGACATGTTCATCGCGCTCGCCGAAGCCGGGATCAACATCGAGATCATCTCGACCTCGTCCATCCGCATCTCGTGTGTCGTGCGCGCGTCGGAGATCGAACGCGCCGTTCAGTGTGTCCACGACCGGTTCGAGGTCTTCGTCGAGGAGCGTGTCGGTGCCTAACGGCGACGCGCGCATCGGCATCGTCGGCGCCACTGGCGCAGTTGGAACGGTCACCCTCGAGCTCCTCGCGGACCGCGGCTACGATCACGTGCGCGCGTTTGCGTCGGCGCGTTCGGCGGGAGACCGCGTCGCGTTCGGCGGCGAGGCGCTCGTCGTCGAGGAAGCGACTCCGGATGCGCTCTCGGCAGGCGACGTCGACATCTTTCTCTTCTCCGTCGGAACTTCGGCGTCGCGCGAGCTCGTGCCGCACGCGGTACGCGGCGGCGCGCTCGTCGTCGACAAGTCGAGCGCGTACCGGCTCGTCGACGGCTATCCGCTCGTCGTGCCCGAGGTGAACGGCGCACGCGCGACGGACGCGATCGAGACGACGCGCGTCGTCGCCAACCCGAACTGCTGCGCGATCCCGTTGACGTGCGTGCTGGCGCCGTTGCACGAGGCCGCTGGCTTGCGCCGCGTCCGCGTCTCCACTTACCAATCGGTCTCGGGCGCCGGCGCGTCCGCAATGGAGCGCCTCCGCGCGGAACCGCAAGCAGAGCACGATCTGCGCATGGACTGGGACTTCGACGGCCTCGAGTTCGATGAGGAATCGAAGCTGCGAGACGAGACGCGCAAGATCCTCGAGCTGCCCGAACTGCCCATCAGCGCGACGTGCGTTCGCGTTCCGGTGATGGTCGGGCACGCCGAAGCGGTGTGGGTCGAGCTCGAGCGGCCGCTGCCCGCCGACGAGGCGAGGCGGGTACTTGCGAACGCCGACGGCCTTCGCGTCGAAGACTTTCCGTCGCCGGGCAAGGCCGCGGCGACCGACGACGTGCTCGTCGGCCGCATTCGAGCCGACGTGACGAGCGAGAACGGGCTCGCGCTCTTCATCGCGGCGAACAACCTGCGCAAGGGCGCTGCGCTGAACGCCATCCAGATCGCCGAGCTGCTGCTCGAGCGGCAGCCGGCGCGAGCGTAGACCACGTGAACGGCTGGGCCTGGCTCGGCGTTGCGATCGCGATCAACGTCGTGCTGTGGCTCACCCTGGTCACAGCTCTCTTCGCGGCCGGACGAAAGACACAAGCGCGCGAGGTCGCACAGTTCCTGCCGGATTGCATCCGGCTCTTCCGCCGGCTCGCGAAGGATCCGCGCGTGCCGCGTCGGGCCAAGCTCGGTCTCGTCGTGCTCGTCGCGTATCTCGCCAGTCCGATCGACCTGATTCCCGATTTCATTCCGGTTGCCGGACTCTTGGACGACGCCGTCCTCGCAGCGCTCGCCGCGGGCTACGTCGTTCGGAAAGCCGGTCGCGTGCCGATCGAGGAGCACTGGCCGGGATCCGAAGCCGGCCTGCGCGTCGTTCTGCGACTCGCTACGTGACGCTAAGCTTCGCCGCATGAGCTTCGAGCCTGAGCGAGACTTCGGTCCGCTCTTCTACCGGCTGGGGCTGGACCCGACAGAGCCGCACTACGTCGCCGCAAAAGCCGAGAAGCTCGTTCAGCGAGGACCGCGCGAGTACTACCTTGTCGGCCGCAAGCCGGACGGCACCCAGGTCGAGGCGCGTCTGACGAATCTCAGCTTCCGGATGGCCTAGCTCGGCACTTCGGGCACCGGCGCGGGAACGAAGGCGTCCTTGACCACGCGTAAGACCTTCTCGCGCTTGCCTTCGGCAACCGGCTGAAGCCCGCCGAGGTCGAGCCGCGCCAGCTCGACACGTCCGCTCCGTCGCAAGGTCACGAAACCGAAGTCGGCGAGGAAGTCGCTCGGGAAGATCGTCTTGTGAACGTGGAAGCGTCCGAACGTCGTCTCGCCCTCGCGGTAGCGGTACGCGAACGCCTCGAGAGCGCGCGCGCCCTTGTCCCGCGCCTCGCCAATCGCAGCGAGAAAGAGTGACTGCATCACCCACGGCTTGCCCGGGTCCGTGAGATACGCGCACGTGACGAGTACCGCGTCGTCCGACGGCGGACCTGCGGGAAGCTCCGCGGCGCGCGGGAACGCGTCGGCCGGTCCGTGCTGCATCGAGCCGAGCAGGCGCCCGTCGTCGTCGTAGTAGACGGTGCCCCATGCACCCCACTCCGTCTCGACGCGCTCGATCCACTTTCGCTTGTCGACACTTCGACCCACACGCGACTGCCACCAGATGCAGGCATGACAAACGGTCGGCGCCGTTTGCAGCGTCGCACCGGTCAGCCCCGAAACCGTCACCGTCACGCGAGCGGCCCGACCTCGTCGATGACGACGTCGACGCGCACGTCGCGCAGGTTGGCCATCCGTGCGAGGTACTCGCGCACGCGTGCCTGCACGCCCCGTCCGACCTCGGGTATCGACGCGCCCCAGTCGACGGAAAGGTGCAACTCGACGCGCACCGAATCCTCCTCGGAAGCAATGCGAACGCTTTTTCGCAACGGCAGCGGCGAGTCGACGAGAGCACGAACGCCTTCCACGTCGCGAGCGGCGTCGGCCGCATAGCTCGCGAGAACCTCGGCGGAGATCGTCTCCTGGCCCTGCATGCCTCACGCTGATCGTAGCGTCAGCTCTGTCGCTTCCGGTCTCGCCGCGAAGCGAAGCGGTACGAACGTCGTCCCGAGCCCGGCCGAAACGTGGAGTGTTCCGCCGGCGCAGTTGTAGAGGCCGCGGTTGTAGGGCGCGTCGACGTGTGCGAAGCGAACTTTCCCACCAGGCCACGGCAGCGCGATCTGGCCGTCGTGCATGTGGCCTGCGAGAACGAGGTCGAAGGCCCCGTCCGGAAGCCGCGCCACCTGCCGCGGATAGTGGAGGAGCAGGATCCGGAGGTCGGCCTCGCTCGGCGCGACGGCAAGCTCCGCCGGACTCATCCGCCCGCGGACGAAAGCGGAGCGTGGATCCGTTCCCGCGATGTAAATGCGACAGCCGCGAGCCTCGACGAACGTTCCTTCGTCGGCGAGGAGCGTCGCAGGCGCGAGGTCACGGAGCTCTGAGCGGCGAGCGGCCGGATCGCGGCTGATCGCGAGGTCGTGGTTGCCGAGGATCGCGTAGCAGCGCGGCAGCCTCGCGACGAGCTCTCGCAGGCGCGTCTCTCCGCTCGGCCGCGTCAGCAGGTCGCCCGTCAGCGCGGTCAGGTCCGGCGCTCGTCGCTGCACCCAATCGGCTGCGAGAAACGCTGCGCCCTCTCCGCGCGACGGCGTACCGAAATGGAGATCCGAGAGATGCGCGATCCGAAAACCGTCGAGCTCGCGCGGCAAGCGTTTCAGCCGAACGTCGAGCTGCGAGAGGCGAACCCAGCCGGCCTCGAACCAGCCCCACGCGAGCGCGCCCGCGGCGGCCGCACTGATCGCCCTGATTGCCGCTGGCACCGGCTCAAGCGTAGAGAGGTACCGGCGCGCCCGCTCTCTCGAGCGTTCGCGCCGGCATGTCCGCCCCTCCTGGGAGGTAGACGCCGCGCGGCCCCTGAACTTGCGTCCTGCTAGAGACGCGGCCCGGCGGCGGCGACGTCGGCGCCCGCTTCTTTGGCGAAGCTCTCGAAGTTTCCTGCAAACATCGCCGCGAGCTCGCGCGCCTTCTCGTCGTACTGCTCGGGATCGGGCCAGGTGCTGCGCGGGTCGAGCAGCGACGAGTCGACGCCCTCCACCTCCACGGGCACCTCGAACCCGAAGAGCGAATCGACGCGGAACTCGTGTCCGTCGAGGCGACCGGTGACCGCTGCGTCGAGGAGCGCACGCGTCGCGACGATCGGCATCCGCTCGCCGACGCCGAAGGGTCCGCCTGTCCAGCCGGTGTTGACGAGCCAGACGGTCGGTTGATGCGCGTCGATCTTCGCGCCGAGCATGCGCGCGTAGACGCTCGGGCTCTGCGGCAGGAAAGGCGCCGCGAAGCACGTGGAAAACGTCGGCTGCGGCTCGGTCACGCCGATCTCGGTCCCAGCGAGCTTCGCAGTGAAGCCCGAGAGGAAGTAGTAGAGCGCTTGGTCGCGCGTGAGCCGCGCGATCGGCGGCAGGATCCCGAACGCGTCCGCAGTCAGGAAGATCACCGACGTCGGATGCCCCGCCTGCTTCGCGGGCAGCGCATTGCCGATGCGCTCGAGCTTGTACGCGGCGCGCGTGTTCTCGGTCTTCGAGTCGTCGTCGAGATCGAGAACGCCGTCGTCGTCGACGACGACGTTCTCGAGAATCGTTCCGAACATGCGCGTCGTCGCGTAGATCTCGGGCTCCGCCGTCGCCGAGAGCCGGATCGTCTTCGCGTAGCAGCCACCTTCGATGTTGAAGACGCCGTTGT
>JBKPRX010000136.1:0-39075 GCA_046734795.1 Actinomycetota bacterium | reverse complement strand
AGCTTCCACACTACGACCGGCGGCATCGAAAGTCAACTTCGGCCTTGCTGACGGCATCTACGATGAACGGCCGCGGAACCGCCCCGTTCCGCCTTTCGTCATGGACCGCCCGGTTTTGCACGCGTTCGTCAGAGAGCTCGTGGAGCACGAGCGCCTCGTCGCGTTCGCGGAGGCCCTCCCGGAACGGGCGCGAGTGTCCGAGTCTGCGCTTCCACTCGTCGTCGCAGCGCTCTACGAGCGGCTCGCGCGTGCACTCGTCGTCGTCCTGCCGGAGGACGCCGATGCTCGCGACGCGGCCGAGGCGGCGGGATGGTTCCTCGGCGACGACCGGGTCGCTCTGCTTCCGAGCCGCGGCGTTCGCTGGGAATCCGGCCTCGAGCCTCCGCCGCACCTCGTCGGCGAACGCGCGCGCGCGTTGGACGTGCACGCCCGCGGCGGGCTCGTCTGCGCGTCGGCGGCCGCTGTCGCGGAAGGGATGCCGCCCGTTCCGCATCGACCCGCGCCGATCGAGCTCGCACCCGGGCTCGATGCTCCACTCGAGCAGCTCGCGGAGCGACTCGCGCTTGCGGGCTACGGCCGCGTAGAGCGGGTCGACGACCGCGGTCAGTTCGCCGTTCGTGGCGGTCTCGTCGATGTCTTTCCGACGACAGGTCGCGAGCCCATCCGCGTCGAGCTCTTCGGCGACGAGATCGAGTCGATCCGTGCCTTCTCGCCGTTCACGCAGCGCGCGCTTCGCAACGTCGAACGAGCGCTCGTTTACGCGGCTTCCGAGCGCCGGCTTGATCTTGTCGACGATTGGCACGGCGACGAGGGTGAGATCCGCCCGGTGCCGGACGATCTCGTGCTCCCGCTCGACGATGCGCCCGACTTCGTGTGGCAGCCCGACGACGTGCGGCGCGTGTGGGAGGAAACGGATCTCCCGCCGATCGACCTCGCGGGCGCCTCCGAGCTCGATCCGTTCCCGCACGGCCAGCCGTTCGCGTTCGAGGCGTTGCGTCCGGCAATCGCCGCGCGCGGGCTTGCCGAAGCCGAGAACGAGCTGGCTGCGTTCGTGCGCGCAGGGCAGCGTGTCGTCGTTGCGTTTCCGCACCGCGGCGACGCTTTGCGCACGGAAGGCCTGTTGCGAAAGGTCGAGGCGCGGCTGCTCGACGACGCTGACGGCTTACCCGCAGAAGCCGAGCTCATGTTCGCCGTTACGCCCGCGCGGCGCGGCTTCGTCTGGCGCGAGCTCGGGCTCGTGCTTCTGCCCGACCATCAAGTCTTCAGGAAACGAGCGCCGCGCGAGCGACGGCTCGGCGGCCGCGCGCTCCAGTCGTTCGCGGACCTTCGCACCGGCGACTACGTCGTCCACGAGGATCACGGCGTCGGCAAGCTGCTCGGCTTCGAGACGAAGGAGGTCGGCGGCGTCACGCGCGACTACCTCTTGCTCGCGTTTCGCGGCGACGACCGCCTCTACGTTCCGCACGAGCAGCTCGGAAAGGTCAGCCGCTACATCGGCGCCGACGCGAAGGACCCCGCCCTCTCGAAGCTCGGCGGCAAGGCTTGGCAGCTCCTCAAGTCGCGCGCACGGGAATCGGTCCGCGAGCTCGCCGGCGAGCTGATCTCGCTCTACGCGCAGCGGCAAACCGCATCAGGAGTTTCCTACGACCTCGGCAACGAATGGCTCGAGCGGCTCGAGGCGTCGTTCCCGTACCGCGAGACCGAGGATCAGCAGCGCGCGATCGAGGCGGTGAAGGAAGATCTCGAGGCCGCGCGGCCGACGGACCGGCTCGTGTGCGGCGACGTCGGCTTCGGCAAGACGGAAGTCGCCGTTCGCGCGGCGTTCGCCGTCGCCGTCAACGGCAAGCAGGTGTTGTTCCTCGCGCCGACGACGATCCTCGCCGAGCAGCACTGGAACACCTTCCGCGACCGCTTCCGCGACTTTCCGGTCCGCGTCGAGATGATCTCGCGGTTCGTGCCGCCGAAGCGGACGAAGGCGATTCTCGCGGACTTCGCCGACGGCAAGGTCGAAGTGCTCGTCGGCACGCATCGGATCCTCAGCCGCGACGTGATCCCCAAGGACCTCGGTCTCGTGATCCTCGACGAAGAGCAACGCTTCGGGGTGGCGCAGAAGGAGCTGCTGCGAAGCCTGCGTCTCGAGGTCGACGTGCTCGCGCTCTCGGCGACGCCGATCCCGCGCACGTTGAACATGTCGCTCTCGGGCCTGCGCGACATCTCGGTGATCGAAACGCCACCCGAAGGTCGCCGCCCGATCCGCACGAGCGTCGGCGAGTACGACGAAGAGCTTGTGAAGCTCGCGCTGGAACGCGAGCACGCCCGCGGCGGACAGAGCTTCTACTTGCACAACCGCGTCGAGACCATCGAGGACCGGGCGGCACAACTCCAGCAGCTTTGTCCGGAGCTTCGTTTTCTCGTTGCGCACGGGCAGATGCGAGAGAAGGAGCTCGAAGACAAGATGCACGCGTTCCTTCGCGGCGACGCAGACGTGCTCGTCTCGACGACGATCATCGAGTCGGGCCTCGACATCCCGCAGGCGAACACGTTGGTCGTTGAGCGCGCCGATGCGCTCGGCCTGAGTCAGCTCTACCAAATCCGCGGGCGCGTCGGCCGTAGCGACGTGACGGCGTATGCGTACTTGTTCTATCCCGACGGGCGCGAGCTGACCCCGGAGGCGCGTGCGCGGCTCGCGACGCTCGCCGATCACACGGAGCTCGGCGCCGGCTTTGCGATCGCGATGCGCGACCTCGAGATCCGAGGGGCCGGCGAGCTGCTCGGCGCGGAACAATCGGGTCACGTGGCGGCTGTCGGCTTCGAGCTGTACGTCGAGCTCTTGAACGAGGCGGTCGCGGAGCTCCAGGGCGAGCGGCGCGTGGCTGCGCGACCTGTGCGAGTTGACGCGCGCATCGACGCGTACGTGCCTGCGACGTACGTCTCGAGCGAGGCGCTGCGGATCGATGTGCACCGGCGACTCGCGCTTTCAGAGACCGAGGACGAGCTTCGCGAGCTTGCAGCGACGCTCGAGGACCGGTTCGGCCCGATCCCTGATCCGGTCGACAACCTGTTCGCGATCCAGGAGGCGAAGATCAAGCTCGCGAGGCTCGGCGCCGACTACCTCGTCTTCCGCGCCGGGCGGTCGACCGTCGGGCAGCTCGTGCTCGGGTCCGAGGAGCTACGTGAGCTCCGCGAGAGGATCCGGACCGCGGTCTACTCCGTATCGAGCAGGGAGGTGGCGTTGCGAGGAGAAGATGGATTCCCCCAGGCACTCGCCTTAGTCGATGCTATTTTGGAGGCCCGCCAAGCCGCGTAACGCGGCCGCCGACCAGTCCCTCTCATGAAGCGTCTCCTACCGATCCTGTTCGTCGCTGCGATCCTCGTGGTCGTCGCCGCCGGCTGTGGCGGCACGAGCGGCCCACGCAGCGTGCCGGCCGATTCGATTGCAGTCGTGGGCGACAACGAGATCACGAAGGCGCAGCTCACCCAGCTGATTGCGGAGGTGCGCGCGAGCTACAAGCTCCAGGGGCGTCCGTTCCCGAAGCAGGGGACGCAGGACTACGACTCGCTGCGCGACCAGATGGTCCAGTACCTCGTGCAGCTCCAAGAGTTCCAGCAGAAGGCCGACGACCTCGACGTCAAGGTCAACGACTCTGAGATCGACAAGCGTGTCAACCTGATCGTCAAGCAGTCCTACGGCGGCGACAAGAAGCGCTTCAAGCAGGCGCTCAAGCAGCAGGGGTACACCGAGGAGGCGTACCGGCAGTCAGTGCACGACCAGCTGCTCGGCCAGAAGCTGTCCGACAAGTTGACGAAGGACGTGCAGATCTCGAGCGACGACGTCAAGAAGTACTACGAGGCGCACCCTGAGTACACGAAGCGCACGGTCAGGCACATCCTCGTCAGCTCAAAGGCTCTTGCGAACAAGCTCTACAGCCAGCTGAAGAACGGGGCGAGCTTCGCGGCGCTCGCGAAGAAGTACTCGAAGGATCCAGGCTCGGCGGCGCAGGGCGGCAAGCTCCAGATCTCGCGCGGCCAGACTGTCCCTGAGTTCGACGCAAAAGCGTTCGCACTGAAGAACGGCGAGCTGTCGAAGCCGGTGCACACGCAGTACGGCTGGCACATCATCCAGGCCGTGTCGCCGGTTCAGAAGACGCCGCTGAACCAGGTTCAGACGCAGATCAAGGAACAACTCGCGCAGACGAAGAAGAGCGACAAGGTGCGGAAGTTCATCGACAACACCAAGCGCGACTTCTGCAAGGGCAAGATCGCCTATCAGGCCGGCTACGCGCCGCGCACCGATCCGTGCGCCGCGTTCACGTCGTCGGTCTCGGTCGGATCAGACACAGCGCCGTAGCGCGCCGCTTGGATACGGTCACGCTCGGATGACCGAGCTTGCCGACGCGCTGCTGGAGCTGCAAGAGCTGACGAAACGCCTGCGGACCGACTGTCCCTGGGATCGAGAGCAGACGACGCGCACGATCGTGCCGCACACGGTCGAGGAGGCCTACGAGGTCGCGGATGCTGCGGTGAACGGCGATGACGCGAAGCTGCTCGATGAGCTCGGCGATCTGCTCTTCCAGACGTTCTTCCTCTCGCTGTTGCTCGAGGAGCGTGGTGCCGGTGACCTCGCAGAGGTAGCGCGGCTCATCCACGCGAAGCTCGTGCGCCGCCATCCGCATGTCTTCGGCGACGTCGAGGCGAAAACCGCGTCGCGCGTGCGCGACAACTGGGAGCGTCTGAAGGTCGAGCAGGAGGAGCGCGAGGGGATCTTCCATCACGTGCCGCCGACGCTTCCTGCGCTTCTCTACGCGCGCAAGGTCCAGCGGCGTGCGCGCGCCGTCGGCTTCGAGTATCCGGATCTCGACGGAGCGCTCGGCGATCTCGACGACGAGATTCGCGAGCTCACGGAGGCCGTCGCCGATGCGGGTGGCGAGCCGCCGCCCGAAGTCGAACCCGACGCGCACGTCTTCGAGGAGCTCGGTGACGTGCTGTTCGCGGCCGTCAACGTCGCGCGGCGCGTCAACGTAGACCCCGAGCTCGCGCTCCGCACTGCAACCGATCGCTTTGTCGCGCGCGTCGAACGCGCCGAGGAGCTCGCCGCGGCGCAGGGGCAGGAGTGGTCCGCCCTCGACCTCGACGAGCAAGATCGCTACTTCGACCAGGCCAAGGAGGAATTCCGCTTTGAGTAATCCGATCGCTGCCGTCCACGCGAGGCAAGTTCTCGACTCGCGCGGCAATCCCACCGTCGAGGTCGAGCTTCGTCTCGAGTCGGGCGCGATCGGCCGTGCGGCCGTTCCGTCCGGTGCCTCGACAGGGCAGTGGGAGGCCGTCGAGCTGCGTGACGGCGGCAGCGCGTACGGCGGCAAGGCGGTCACGACCGCCGTCGGAAACGTCAACGGCGAGATCGCACAGGCAGTCCAGGGTCTCGACGCGGCGGACCAGGCAGCGCTCGACGAGCGCCTCGTCGCACTCGACGGCACGCCGAACAAGGGACGGCTCGGCGCGAATGCCATCCTCGGCGTCTCGCTCGCTGCGGCGAAAGCGGTCGCGGCAGAGCACGGCGTGTCGCTCTATCGCCAGCTCGGCGGCGACGACGCGGCCACGCTGCCGGTGCCGATGATGAACGTCATCAACGGAGGCGCGCACGCGGACAACGCGATCGATCTCCAGGAGTTCATGGTCGTTCCCGTCGGCGCGTCCTCGTTCGCGGAGGCGCTGCAGATCGGCACCGAGACCTACCACGCGCTGAAAGCGCTGTTGCACGAGCGCGGTCTGTCGACAGCTGTCGGAGACGAGGGCGGCTTCGCGCCCGACCTGGCTTCGAGCGAAGAAGCGATCGACGCAATCCTCGAGGCAGCGCAGCGCGCCGGCCGGCGCGAGCAGGTCGCGATCGCGCTCGATCCCGCGACGACGGAAGTGTTCAGCGACGGCTTCTACCGCTTCGAAGGCCGGGAGCATTCGTCGGACGAGATGCCCGCGTTCTGGGAAAGCCTTGTCTCGCGCTACCCGATCGTCTCGATCGAGGACGCGCTCGCGGAAGACGACTGGGACGCCTGGGCGCGCCTGACGAGCGAGGTCGGCGAGCGCGTGCAGCTCGTCGGCGACGACTTGTTCGTGACCAATCCCGAGCGACTCCAGCGCGGCATCGACAGCGGCGTCGCGAACGCGATCCTCGTCAAGGTGAACCAGATCGGCACGTTGACCGAGACACTCGAGGCGATTCGCCTCGGCGCAGAGCACGGCTACGCGTCCGTGATGTCGCACCGCTCGGGCGAGACGGAGGACGTCACGATCGCCGACCTCGCAGTCGCGACGAGCGCGGGGCAGATCAAGACAGGCGCGCCGGCTCGGAGCGACAGAGTCGCGAAGTACAACCAGCTCCTGCGCATCGAGGAAGAGCTCGGCGCTCGCGCCGTCTATCCCGGCTGGGATGCCTTCCCGCGCGCGCGGCGCTGACGATGACGCCGACCGCAGGGATACCGTAGAGCCGATGGATCCGAAGCCGACCGACTCGACGATGCGCCGCACGAAGATCGTTGCGACGCTCGGTCCCGCGTCTTCGACGCCCGAACTCGTTCACGCGCTCGTCAACGCAGGCATGGACGTCGCGCGTCTCAACCTCTCGCACGGCACACATGGAGATCACGCGGCGCGCGCGCGTGTCGTCCGTGAGGTCGAGGAGGCAACGGGCAGGCCGCTCGCGCTGCTCGCCGACCTGCAAGGGCCGAAGCTCCGGATCGGCGACCTTCCGGCGCCCGTCGAGCTGGAACGGGGCCAGACAGTCACGGTTGTCGGAGAGCAACAGCCGTCCGACGGCGAGCTGCCGGTCAGCCCGGCTGTGATCGGAGAGGTCTTGCAACCCGGCCACGACGTCCTGATCGACGACGGGCTCGTACGCCTGCGGGTCGATCGCGTCGAGGCAGGCCGCGCCGCCTGCACCGTCGTCGTCGGCGGCGCCGTCAGCGCGCACAAGGGGGTGAACCTTCCGGGCGTTCCGGTCCCCATCCCGTCGCTGACGAAGAAAGACGTCGACGACCTCGAGTTCGCGCTCGAGTTGGGCGCCGAGTTCGTCGCCCTGTCGTTCGTGCGCTCCGCTGCAGACGTGCGCGACCTTCGCGCCCTGATCGAGGCGGCAGGCTCCGACGCGAAGATCGTCGCGAAGATCGAGAAGTCCGAGGCCGTCGCAGTTCTCGACGACATCCTCGCCGAATCGGACGCGGTGATGGTCGCCCGCGGCGACCTCGGTGTCGAGATCGGACCCGCGCTCGTGCCGCTCGTGCAAAAGCGGATCATCCTCCGCTCGCTCGAGCAACGAAAGCCCGTGATCACCGCCACGCAGATGCTGGAATCGATGGTTCACGTGCCCGAACCGACGCGCGCCGAAGCGAGTGACGTCGCAAACGCGATCCTCGACGGCACGTCGGCGGTGATGCTCTCGGGCGAGACCGCCGTCGGTGAGTACCCGGTTGAGGCCCTCGCGTACATGGCTCGCATCGCGACGGCCGTCGAGCCGAGCATCGGCTATCGCCACGAGCTTCCCGAAGCCTCGGACGAGCCGTCGATCGGCCAGGCGATGTCGAACGCTGCCTGCGACATCGCGGAGGCACTCGGCGCGCAGGCGATCCTCGTGCCGACCTACAGCGGGAGGACTGCGTCGGCGGTCGCGCGTCTGCGTCCACGCCGAACGATCGTCGGACTCACCCACACGAAGACGGCGCTTCGACAGCTCGCGATCGAGTGGGGCGTCGTCCCGCTGCTCATCCCGCAAACGCAGAACGTCGAGCACCTCTGGCAGTCGTCGGTCGACGCGGCGCGCTCGGCGGGGCTCGTCTCCGCCGGTGATCGCGTCGTCATCACCGCCGGCACGGCCGTGAACGTCGCCGGGTCGACGAACATCATCAAGGTCGACGTCGTCCAGTAGCGGGTTCGAGGTAGGAGCGCGCGGCGGCTGCGCGAACTGTGCAACGCATGCCTCGCGCGACGAAGATCCGGCGTCCCTCACTTGCGCTGCGGTGGGCGGCTGTCGTCGCGCTTGCGTTCGTCGGTCTCCTCTACTACCGGCCGGTGCGCGCGTACGTGCAGATGCACTCGACGCTCACGTCGCGAAGCGCCGAGGTTCGCTCGCTCGAAGCGGAGAACCGAAGGCTTCACGAACGTCTCTCGGCCTCGCGTGCGACGCCCGCGATCGAGCGAGAGGCGCGCCGGCTCAGCTTCGTCAGGCCCGGCGAGCATCTGTACATCGTTCAAGGCATCGCCGGTTGGCGTGCGCGTGTGCAAGCTAGCCTCAAGAGGCATGGATGACCGCGCTGTGGTCGCGAGACAGCTCGGACGGTCGCCGCGCGCTTTTCGGCGCGTGGCCGTTCGCTGTCCGTTCGGCGCTCCTGCGGTCGCCGAGCAAGCTCCGCGCACTGACGACGGCGCGCCGTTTCCGACGACGTACTGGCTGACCTGCCGTCACCTCGTCGCGGCCATCTCGCGGCTCGAAGCCGCAGGCGGCGTCGAACGCTGGAGCGCCGCGGTCGCTGCGGACCCGGAGCTCCAAGCGAGCCTCGAGCACGCGACAGAGGAGCAACGCCGCCTACGTCACTCGCTCGCCGACGGATGGCAGCATTCGTCGCTCGACTCCGGCATCGGCGGGACGACCCGTGGCGCGCTCAAGTGCCTCCATGCTCATGCAGCGTTCGCGCTCGCAGCGCCGGGCTACGAGCTGGGCGAGCGGATCCTCGCGGAGGCGACTCCGATCTGGCCGAGCCGCTGCTGCATGGACGCGGACTAGGATCCGGCGCCGTGGCGGTGGGTCTCGAGACAGCGCGGCAGGAGTGGTCCGAGGCGGCTCGCCAGATCGAGAGCGCGCGGACAGACGGCGATCGGTATCGCCGTCTGCTCGCGCAGGTCGACGTCGTCCTCGCAGAGCTCCGGCGTCGCATAGGACAGACGTTCACGCTCGCCGAGCTCGCGCAGACATATGGCGGTGCGGATGCTTGGTCCCGTCAAGCGATCAGCGAGCACGCCGCTACCGCCGGTTGGCCGCGCGACGTCGCGACCGTGACCGCGGCGGCCTTCGACGCGTACCAGCTCGGCGCAACCGACTACACCCCGTGAGGCGTTGCCGATGACGAGCGTCGACGAACGAACGGAGCGTCGGCGGCGCCGGCGGCGCGCCACGCTCACGCGCTGGCTGCTCCGGGTCGCCGTCGCGCTCGTGCTCTTCGGCATCGGCGTCGCGGTCGGAGAAGCGCTTCACGACAATCCGCGCCCGCAGGCTCCGGTAACGCTCGTCCGGACGCTGCATGCACCTTGAACATGTGTAAGAACGCGCAGCTTTGGCTAGTTTCCATGCCGAATGGCCTACAGCGCGAGGAACACGGGTCGAGGGGGCGAAACCGAGTGGCTGACGCTCGGCCAAGCGGCACGCTTCCTCGGCGTGGCCCAGAGCACGATTCGCAAGTGGTCCGATCAGGGTCGGGTGCCGGCCTTCTACACGCCCGGCGGCCATCGCCGATATCGGCGTTCGGACCTCGAGGCGTTCCTCGAGCGCTCGGGGCCAGGGGGTGCGCGGAAAGGCGGGCCGCTGATCTTGCTCGTCGACGACGACGATCGCGTTCGTGAGCTCGTCCGCGTCAACCTCGAGTTCGCCGGCTACACGGTGCGCGAAGCTGCAGGTGCGGAGGAGGGGCTCGCTGCGATCGATGCTGCGAAGCCCGACCTCGTGCTGCTGGACGTGATGATGCCGCAGGTCGACGGTTGGGAGATGTTGCGGCGTATCCAAGAGCGTCACGGTGCGGGCGCGATCCCGGTCGTGATGTTCAGCGGCAAGCTCGACGAGCTCGGCGAGCAAGAGGCCGCCGAGCGCGGCGCGCAGGCTTTCGTCGGGAAGCCGTTCGACCTCGATCAGCTGATCGAGCAGACGAAGCAGATCGTGCCGATCTAGGCGGCGCGCGCTGATCGACGTCGACCGGCACCTCGAGCGTTGGGTCGTCCACCACCGCACCGATTGGCTGAACCCGGTCTTCGTCTGGTTGTCCCGCATCGGTGAGCTCGGTCTCGTGTGGATCGTGCTCGGCGTCGCGCTCGCGATCCTCTGGCGGCGGCCGTCGCTCCTCGTCGCGGTCGTTGCAGCGGATCTTCTCGGACAAGTGCTGAGCGCGTTCCTGCGCTCGACGATCGATCGCGATCGGCCGCCGCTTCGCTACCCGCTTCCGGATCCGCTCGTCAGCGTTCCCGGAAGTCACTCGTTTCCGTCGGGACACACGACGTCGAGCTTCGCGTGCGCAACCGTGCTTGCTTTCGCCGCCCCGCGTTACGCGCCGCTCTTCTACCTGCTCGCCGTCGCAATCGGGTTCTCGCGGGTCTACGACGGTGTCCACTATCCCCTCGACGTCGTCGGCGGCGCTGCGCTCGGCGTCCTCATCGGTCTCGCGATCGTTGCGCTCACTCAGCGCGCACGCTGGTCCCGCGGACGGGCACAGCCGGCGCCGGACTAGAGCTCTTCGGCGGCGCGGAGCAACCCGCTCGCGATCATCGCGATCGCGGCGAAGAGACTGATCCAGATCCCGATGCCGCGACCGAAGAGAAAGAACGTGTCCGGGATCGAGATGAGCCGGATCAAGACGAAGATCGTCGCCAGCGATCCGAGCGCGACGAGCACGAGACTCTCCGGGACAGTTGCGGGCAGCGGGTAGCCGAGCTCGCGGAGCGCGACGAGGATCAAAACGACGAGGCCGATCCAGAAGACGAGCTTTCCTAGGACCCCGGTGTGCCAGCCGGTGACGCTCAGCGTGAGGCCGTCACTGCCGCTTCCCGTGTACCAGTTCGTGAAGGACGAGATCGCGAGCACGAGACCTGAAAGGAGCGCGAGCCGCTCGCCCCAGTCGAACGCACCGCGCATGGGGCGAGGTGCCGATCTCCCTCCGGGCGCGGAGAGCGGGTCTCGATCGGGCGCTATTGGCTCAGGTGTTTGCACGGTCTAGAGTGCGGGTAGTCCCGTAACAAGTGTCGCTTGACGAGTGGCACTTGACGAGGGGCAGCAGCAGGGCGCAAAGGCACAGTCGGAGCAAGGGGGCACGGTGGCGGATCGAGTTCGCACTATTGCAGAGGAACCGGGTGGATACGTGGCCTTCCGGACCGCAGGCGAGCTCGTCAAGGGCGAGTTCCACTGCTCCGAGTGCGGTTACGGCGTGACTGTTTATCGCGCGCTTCCGATCTGCCCGATGTGTGCCGGCACCGTGTGGGAGCAGGTGCCGTGGAGCCCGCTCACGCGCGCGCTCGATCTCGGGCCGCGCGGTCTCGGTTCCCGTCCAAGCGCGTCGCTCTAGATCTACAGACCGAAGAGCCGGCCGACTTCGTCCCAGATGAGGACGAGCAAGCTCAGCGCGACCGCGACCAGCACCCCGAGCACGGCGTAGAACCGAACGCCGGCGAGCGTGTGCTCTTGCTTGTGCCGAACGCGTGCGCGTCGGCGTGCGCGTTCGAGTCGGTACCTGCGCTCGATCGCGTGCGGGTCGAGCGGGATCTCGTCTTCGCCGAGGTCGACGTTCGTCGAGTGGGCCCGCTGGCGCGCCGGCTGCTTCTCTGGTTGGGCCACGGCGGGATTCTAAGACGGCCAATAGACTGACTCGGAAGGAGATGGTCGCCGAGCCTGCCCAGCCGCGGTCCACGTCTCCACGAGGCGGACTCGCGATTCTCGAGCCGCTCGCGCGCGCAGGCGAGGCTATTGCCTCGGGCGCCACGCTTGGGGACGCGCTTCAGCAGCTCGCCGACTCCGTCGCCGAGGCACTGGACGCCGACGTCGTTCTGATCCGCGTCCTCGATACCGAGGAGGACGCCTTCTCGGCGCGGGCGGTCGCAGCTGCGCCCTCGCTCGCGGCGGAACTGACCGGCACACGGATTCCCGCGGATGCAATCGGCGGAGCGACGGCCGAGCGCGAGCGCGCACCCGAACAGCTTCAACGTGCTGCTGCGCGCACCGCTGCAGCGGGCGTTCTCTTCCTGCCGATCGTTGCCGGCAACCGAACTGTCGGAACCCTCGAGCTGTTACGCCACCGGCGCTTCGAAGACGACGAGCATCAAGCTGCCGCGCTTGCAGCGGCCCACGTCGCGCTCGTGCTTCGTGCGTACGCGGCGGGTGAAGCGGCTGCAATTCCTGCGGGCGGCATCGCGCCGCTCGAGCTCGCCGGCCAAGCGCTTGCCGCGGGGGCCGACGGTCGCGGCGCGGACGAGCTCGCACGGTTGGCCGCCGCGGCCACCGGCGCGACGACCGCCGTTCTGTGGGAGCGGAAGGGCGACGACGAACTCGCGATTGCTGCAAGTCACGGGCAGGGCGGAACGGACAGCGGCCTTCTCCGGACGATCGCGCTCGAGGCGCTCGGACGTGGGGTTCCAGTCGAGGAGACTCGCTCCGACCGGTTGCCGGCCGGCGCGGCGCGCGCAGTTGCGTTGCCGCTCGGTCGCCCAGCGCTCGGCGTCTTGCAGCTTCTGTTCGCCGACATTACGGCGAACGGCGTACCGGAGCTCCACGCGTTGAGCCGCTTCGGCGTCCGCGCCGCGACCGCGTTGCGGGCGGCGTCGCGCTCCGAAGAGCTCGCAGACGAGCTCGAACGGACGCGCGCGCTCCTCGCCGTCATCGGCCAGGCGATCGCGGAGCTTTCGCTCGCGCACACCCTCGAGACCGCCGTCGATCGCGTGGCGGAGCTCCTCGGAGTCGACCGTCTCGCGGTGTATCTCCGCGACGGCGGCCGCCTGCATGCGGCTGCAGGTCGCGGGCTTGCGGGTCCGCACACGCGAGTCGCCGAGCGCCTCCTCGAGCTCTGCCTCGGGCCGCTGCGGAGTCGCGGTGCGCTCACGTTCGACCGGATCGCGGGTCAGCCGTTGCTCGCGTCCGTCGCCGACGCCGCGGGCGAGGCGGGTATCGGTGCCGTGATTGCGGTGCCTCTGATCGCGCACGACGAGACGATCGGCGTCCTCGCCGCGTATCCGCAACGCCGTCGTCGATTGACCGAGAGCGAGGTGGAACTGTTCTTCGCCCTTGCGCGTCAGCTCGCGGTCGCGGTGCAGAACGCGCGTCTCCACGAACAGGCGAAAGGACTCGGTGAAGAGCTCGAAGCGGCGCTCGCCGCGGAGCGGCAGGCCGCGCGTCAGCTTGGTGCGTTGTACGAGATCTCGCGCTCGTTCGCGCAGAGCCTTTCGCTCGACGCGACGCTGCATGCCGTGACGCGCACGGTGGTCGAAGTGCTCGAGATCGATGCAGCGCTGATCGCGATGCCGGACGAGCGGCGCGAGCAGCTCGTGCCTCGCGCGCTGCACGTCGCCGAGCCGCAACTTCGCGAGGCTGCGGTCGCCGTGCTCGACCGGGTGCTGCCGTTCGGCGCGCACTCGCTCCAGCAATTGTTCCGCGAGCGCGTGCCGATCCGGCTCAGCGCGGCGGCCTCGGAGCAGGTCGCGCCCGTTCTTCGTCCATTCATCGCACGCGGCTGGAGTGGAGCGATCGTCCCGGTCGCAACACCTGCGGAAGTGATCGCCTCGTTGAGCGTCTTCTCGTTCCAGCCGGGGAAGCCGATCTCGACCGACACGATTGAGGCCGCCGAAGCGATCGCCGGGCAGGCGGCCCTCGCGATCGACAACGCGCGTCTCTACCAACAGCAGAAGCAGTTCGCCGACACGATGCAGCGGTCGCTGCTGCCGCGATCCCATCCGGAGCTGCCCGGACTCGAGATCGGCCACGTCTATGCGGCGGCTTCGCGCGTCGACGTCGGCGGTGATGTCTACGACTTCGTGGAGCTCGGCGACGGACAACTCGCCGTCGTGCTCGGCGACGTCACGGGTCACGGGATCGAAGCGACTGCCGACATGGCGATGGCGAAGTTCGTTTTCCGTTCGCTCACGCGCGAGCACCCGCAGCCAAGTGAGTTTCTCACGGTTGCGAACGACGTCGTCGTCGGCGAGATCGCGCCGGGCAAGTTCATCACGATGGTCTACGTCACCATCGACTCCAAGACCGGCGCAATCGCTTGCGCAGGCGCAGGGCATCCGCCGCCGCGGCTCGTCGCCGTCGACGGCCGCATCGACTCACTTGACGCAGTCGGCCTCGTGCTCGGTGTCGACGGTGGCCAGGAGTACGAGGAGGTCACGGCGACGTTGCCGCCGGGTGGAGCGCTCGTCCTCTACACGGACGGAGTCATCGAGGCGCGACGGGACGGCGAGCTGTACGGGCTCGATCGTCTCGACGCGACGGTCGCCTCGTCCGTGAACCTCCCGGCGGCCACGATCGCGAACTCGATCGTCGCGGACTGTCGCGAGTTCGCAGGCGGCGAGCTCACCGACGACTGCGCGGTCGTCGTGGTGAAACGCGTCTGATGGAGTTGCTTCGCGGCGAGGGGCCGGTCGTGCGGGTCGGCCATCGAGGCGCGCCCGTCTTTGCACCCGAGAACTCGCTGGAGTCGCTCGGCGCCGCCGCTGACGCTGGAGTCGACGTCGTCGAGGTCGACGTCGTCGGTCTCTCGGACGGAAGCGTCGTGCTCGCGCACTCGCACGAAGAGCTCGCGGCCGACCCGCCGACACTCGACGAGGCGCTCGAGCTCGTCGCCGCGCGCGGCATCGGCATCCAGCTCGATCTCAAGGGGCGAGGGCACGAGCGCGAGGTTGCCGCCGCCGTTCGACGGTACGGCCTCTTGGATCGCGCGTTCGCGAGCTCGTTCTCGCTCGCCTCGCTGCAGGCGCTCGCCGAGGCGGAGCCCCACCTCAGGCGCTCGGTCACGTATCCCGAGGACCGCTACGCGCTGAGCCAGCGTCCGCTCGTCAAGCCTTTCGTCGCTCCGACGCTCGCCGGGCTTCGTTCGGTTCTGCCGGCCCGGCTGCCGCGCTGGCTTCGCCAGACTGACGCGAGCGCTGCCACGCTCCACTGGTACGTGGTGACGGCGGCCGCGGTTCGGTGCTGCCACTCGCTGGGCGCAGCCGTGTACGCCTGGACGGTCGACGATGCAAAGGATGTAGAGCGGCTAACGGCGCTCGGAGTCGACGGTATCATCACGAACGACCCGAGGGTCTTCGCTCCACTCTCCAGCTCGTGAACCGAACAGGCGTCGCTGTCTCGTTTCTCGGCGCGTGCGTGCTCGCCGGATGTCTCGCGGCGTTCGCACTCGCGGAAGTCGCCCCGCCACCCGGGGTGACGTCGACGACTCCTGCAACGACGACGACGATCACGACCGCGACAACAACGACGACGGTGACGACGCCGGGCGTGCTCCCGGCCGGCGTGAAAATCGCCGGCGTCCCAGTCGGAGGCCTCGCGCTCGGGGACGCGGCAGGCATCGTCCAAGAGTCGTTCGACCGCCCCGTCGTCCTTCGCTACGGCGAAACGACGATCCTCATCTCGCCGACGCTCCTCGGCGCCAACCCGGGCATCGACCGCGCCGTCGCGCGTGCCGCCACTGCGACTCCCGGCACGGCGATCCCATTGACTGTCGGAATCCGACGCGGGCCGGTGTCGTCGTTCGTCGCGAAAGTCGTGCACCGCTTCACGCGCGAGCCTGTCGACGCTCGCCTGTTCTTGCGCGACGGCAAGCCCGTAATCACGCCGGCCGAGCCGGGACGGACGTTCACGGTCAGCCCGATCACCGACGCGATCATCAAGCACCTCGTCGCGAACTCGCGGTCGCCGATCAGGCTGAAGCCGACGATGCACGAGCCCGAAGTCACCGACGACGCGTTCAAGTCCGTGATCGTCATCCGTCGCGGATCGAACAGGCTCTACCTCTACGCGCAGACGAAGTTGCGACGCGTCTTCGGTGTCGCGACCGGGCAGTCAGCGTACCCGACGCCGCTCGGCCGCTTCCGCATCGTCGTCAAGTGGCGCAATCCCTGGTGGTACCCCCCGAACTCGCCCTGGGCGAAGGGGCAGCAGCCCATCCCGCCCGGCCCCGGGAATCCGCTCGGCACCCGCTGGATGGGCTTGTCGGCGCCGGGCGTCGGGATCCACGGCACTCCGGACTCCGCATCGATCGGCTACTCGGCCTCGCACGGCTGCATCCGCATGCTGATTCCGGACGCCGAATGGCTGTTCAACCACGTCGACGTCGGCACGACCGTGTTCGTCGTGTCGGCATAGTGGCTGGATGGCTCGCAGCGTTCGACTGACTGCCCAAGTCGTCGCGGTCGCCGTCGTCGCCGGCCTGCTCGCGCTGCTCGTCTGGCGCGTGGCGCATCAATCGCACGGCGTCAAGATCGGACAGAAGGCGCCGCATTTCTCGCTTCCGAAACTCGACGGCGACGGCCAGCTGAGCCTTCGCTCCCTGCGGGGCAAGGCGGTCGTGATCAACTTCTGGCAGTCGTATTGCATACCGTGCAAAGCGGAAGCGCGCGCGCTCGAGCAGCAATGGCATCGCTACGGACCGCGCGGTGCGGTGTTCGTAGGGATCGACTACTACGACTTCCCGTCGGACGCTCGACGCTTCCTCGCGCGCTACGGCGTGACGTACACGACCCTGAAGGATCGGAACGGCCTCATCGTCGACAAGTTCGGCGTCACCGGCGTACCCGAGACGTTCTTCGTCGATCGTCGGGGACGCCTCGTCGGCGAGCACATTCTCGGGCCGATCAACCACGGCGACAATGCCGAGCGATTCCGCCGGAGCATCGAAGCGGCGCTTCGCGCATGAGGCTCGTCGCGGTCGCTGCGCTCGTGTTCGTCGCGCTCGCGTCTTCGGCGGCTGCGTGTGTAGCGCCGAGGGCATCGCAGGCGACGCTCGAAGGCGAAGTGATGTGCCCCGTTTGCAAGACGACGCTCGACCAATCGGACTCGCCGACGGCGACGCAGATCAAGCGCCACATCGCAGGCCGAATCTGCGCAGGGGCGACGGCTGGTCAGATCAAGCGCGAGCTCGTCGACGAGTTCGGTCCCGCGATCCTCGCGGCCCCGCCACGAGCGGGGTTCGACCTGCTCGCGTGGTGGCTGCCGATCGTCGGCATCCTCGCGGGGGCGGCTGTGCTCGCCGGTGCGGCTTGGCGATGGAGCAAGCGTAGGCCGGACGAGCCGGAGGTCGACGTCGCGGCACCGCTCGACCCGGAGCTCGAGCGTCGCGTCGACGAGGCGTTGCGCGGCTTCGAGGCGTAGTGGCCGAGCGGATCCCGATTGCGTTCCTTGCGGGCTTCGTGTCCGTGATCACGCCGTGCGTGCTGCCGCTCCTGCCGGGTTACCTTTCGACCGTTTCGGGTGTCGATCCGCGTGCACTCGGCTCGCAAGGCTCCGCGCGCCGCGTGATCACCGCGAGCGTTCCGTTCATCATCGGCTTCACGCTCGTGTTCGTTCTGCTCGGCGCAGGCGCAGCCGCGATCGGCGGCATCGTACGTCCGAGCGTCCAGACCGAGATCGCGGGCTTCGTGCTCGTCGTGCTCGGCTTCACGTTCCTCGGCCTCCTTCCTTGGCCCGAGCGAATTCTCGCGCCGAGCCTGCTCGGCGGCGCGCAGCGGCGCGGCTCGAGCTTGCTGCTCGGCTGCGCGTTCGCTGTCTGCGCTGCGCCGTGCATCGGAACCGTGCTCGCCGCGGTGCTCGTGCTCGCGAGCGACGTCCGGACCGTCCTCAAGGGCTCGCTGCTCCTTGCCGCCTACTCGGCCGGGCTCGCGGTTGCGTTCATGCTCGCCGGCGTCGCGTTTGCCCGCGCCATGAGCGCATTTCGCTGGTTGCGCGACCACTACTACGCCATCCAGGTCGCAAGCGGCGCGACGTTGATCGCGCTCGGTCTGCTCTTGTTCTTCCATCGCGACTGGTGGCTGCGCGTGGCGTTGAACCGCGCGCTCGAGAAGGTCGGCCTCGACACGTTGTGAGGTACGTCGCCCTGCTCCGCGGCGTGAACGTCGGTGGGAAGTCCAAAGTCGAGATGCCGCGGCTCAAGCGCGTGCTCGAGAAGCTCGGCTTGAGGTCGGTGTCCACTTACATCAACTCCGGGAACGCGATCTTCGAGACGAGGCGCGCGAGCCCGCGGCGACTCGCGGCGCGAATCGAGGCTGCGCTCGAGCAGGAGTTCGGCCAGCCGGTTCGCGTGCTCGTCCTGCCGGCAGACGAGATCGCGCGCATCGCGGATGCGCTGCCGAAGGGCTGGGCGCAGGACGGCGACTACCTCTGCAACGTCTGGTTTCTCTGGCCGGAGGTCGACCGCGCGGATCTGCTCGACGAGCTGCCCACACTGAACTCCGAGGTCGAGGAAGTGCGGTACGTCCGCGGCGCGGTCTTCCATCGCCGCATGGCCGCGCAGGCGTCGCGCGCCCGGGCGGGCCGGATCGCGGGCACGGAGCTCTACAAGAGCGTCACCGTCCGCAACGCGAACACACTTCGCAAGCTGCGCGAGCTCGCGCAGGACTAGATCCGCACAGGCTCGACGTCGAGCGTCGACCGTGCGCGGGCGGCGTCGACCTGTCGCAAGACGGCGGACACGTCGATCCCGCGATGTGTCGGCGCGTACGGGCCGAGCCGACGCGCCGCTTTCTCGAGCTGGCGCGTGTACCCGATCCGCCGGCCCCGGCCCGCTTGGTACCAGGCGACCGCGACGTGGACGAGCCCCTGGTAGAAGTCGCGCTCTTCCGGGGCCGCCGCACGCCAGGCGAGCTCGAGCTCCTCGTGGGCATCGAAGTAGCGACCTGCGCGGATCAGCTCGACGCCGCGCTCGAAGTGCCCGCCGCCGGAGTCGGTCGACACGTGCCCGACGCTACCAAGGCCTTGAGCGGCGAGCCCTGCCCGCGTACCCTCCCGTCGTGGCGACGATCCTGCTCTGTGGGGTCGATCTCTTTTTCCGCGGCAAGCTCGAGGGTCTGTTGCCGACGCACCGGCTCGTGACGACCGACACCGCCGAGGACCCGGATCTCGTCGTCGTCGACGTCGCGCGCGTCGACCCCGTGGAGGTCGCCGAGACCTATCCGGACATCCCGATCCTCGGTTACACGAACCACACGGACACCGCTGGACTCAAGGCAGCGCACGCCGCCGGCTTCGATCAAGTCGTCGCGAAGTCGGCCCTCGTCGAGCGCGCAGTTGAGCTGGTCGACCAGCTGACGACCTCGCTAGAGTAGGCCGCCCATGACCTACATCATCGCCGAGCCGTGCATCGACATCAAAGACCGCTCCTGCGTCGACGTGTGTCCGGTCGACTGCATCCACGAGGGCGAGCGGCAGTTGGTGATCGACCCCGAGGAGTGCATCGACTGCGGCGCTTGCGAGCCGGAATGCCCGGTGGAGGCGATCTTTCCGGAGGACGCGCTGCCCGACAAGTGGCAGCCGTTCGTCCGCATCAACTACGCCTTCAACGAGGGCATGGACGTCGTGAATCAGCTCGTCGAGACGTATGCGACCGAGCACAACGTCCAGAACGAGCCGATCAACTGATCAGCTCGGCTCGCACGCACGCATAACGCCTCCGCATCTGGGTAACACCTCCGTGCAATCGACACGGGAGGGGCACGATGCCGCAGAAGGCATGGAGCGCCAAGCGCGAGCGCCAGTACGAGCACATCAAGGAAAGCGAACAGAAGCAGGGCGTGCCGACCAAGCGGGCGAAAGAGATCGCGGCTCGCACGGTGAACAAGGAGCGCGCACAAGCCGGCGAGGCGAAGACGTCGTCGCGAACTTCGCGTCGCGACATGTCGCCGGGCCGCCGCGGCGGGATCCGCTCCGGCACGAATCGCCCCAAGGGCCGAACGAAGGAGCAGCTCTACAACGAGGCGAAGCGGATGAACATCGCGGGCCGCTCGCGGATGAACAAGGCGCAGCTGCAGCGCGCAGTGGATCGGCGCAAGTAACGTGGCGGGGGTGCGTCCGAAGACACTCGATCACGTCGCTCTGTGGGTCGCCGACCCGGACGCCGTCGCGGCGTTCGCCGTCGAGCACCTCGGGATGCACGAGATCGAGCGCACAGAGCGCTTCGTCCTGATCGGCTCGAACGCGCGGCGCGGAAAGCTGACGCTGTTCGTAGCCGATCCACCGCGCGAGCGCGGCGCGTTGGAGCACGTCGCTCTACGCGTCAACGACATCGAGGAAGCGTTGTCGTCGCTTCCTGCTGACCTCGCGATCGAGCGTCCCCATCCGGGCGAGGCCTACTTCGATGTCGGTCGCGAGGGTCTTCGTCTCGGGCTCGTCGAAGCGCCGACGGATGTCGACTACGACCTCGACCACGTGACGCTGCGGGCGGACGCACCTGCCGCCGCCGCCGCGGAATACGAAGCGCTCGGGTTCCAGCCGTGGGAGCCTTCCGCGGGCGGCCATCCGCGCGTCGAGGTCGGAGGCGCGTTCGTCGAGCTCGTTCCGGGTGGAGCCGGCGCGCCCGAACAGCCTCTGCTGAATCACCTCGCCGTCCTCGTCGACTCTGCGCAAGAGCACATCGACGCGGCGAACGAGCTCGGCGTTGAGATCGACGACATCGTCGACGCGCCGAACACGTACGCCGTGTTCGTGTGGGGCCCCGATCGGGTTCGGATCGAGTACGTCGAGCACAAGCCGAGCTTCTCGCTGACGTAGGTGGTCACCATTGCCGGCGCAGGTATGGCCGGGCTCGTCGCCGCGGCTCGCCTGCGCCAGCTCGGTTGCGAGGTGCGCGTGCTCGAGAAGGGATCGCGCGCGGGCGGCTCGATGCTCCTCTCGAGCTGCGTGATCTGGCGCTACCGGTCGTTCGAGGACTTTCGCGCCGAGTGCCCCGGTGGCGACGCGGACTTGCAACAGCTCGTCTACGAACGGTTCGACGACGCGCTGGGGTGGCTCCTCGAGCTCGGCGCGTCCGCGGTGTGGGATGAGACCGGCAATCCTCGGACCGCCGGCAAGCGCTTCGACCCGAGCGCGTTGACGCAGACGCTGCTCGCGCACGTCGGCTCCGTCGAGCTCGAGACGCCTCTGCGGGCCGACGAGGAGCCGCCGCTCGTACTCGCGACCGGCGGGTTTCCCGTCCGGCTCGCACGCGAGCGACGACTGCGTGTTCGCTCGAACCCCTGGAGCGAAGGGGACGGGATCGACTACGCACGTGCACGCGGCGCTGCATTGACGAACGGGCTCGACGAGTTCTACGGGCGCGCAGTTCCCGCAGAACCGGCGCGCGTGGGCGAAGAGGACTTCGTCGGTCTGGCGCAGCTGTACGGCACGTTCGCAACAGTCGTCGACGAGGACGGCGAGCGCTTCTTCCAGGACGAAGTCTCGTGGTCGGAGACGAACCTGGCGCAGGCGATCGCCGACCGGCCCGGCGGCACGGCGTGGTACGTCCTCGAACCTGAGGCGTTGTCGCAGCGTGTCCGTGATCGAACGGTCGCCGACATGGTCGAAGCGGCCCGACGCGCCGGCGGCGAGGTCCGTGAGGAGACCGGCGGCCGGCTCGCGGTTCACGTCGGTGTCGGTGTCACGCACACGGTCGGCGGTCTCCGCGTCGATTCGCACGCTCGCGTGCTCGACGAGGGCGGCCGGCCGATCGCGGGGCTGTACGCCGCCGGTGTGGATGTCGGCGGCATCTCGACCGGCGGCTACTCGAGCGGGCTCGCGACCGCGCTCGTCCTCGGCCTCGTCGCCGCGGAGACGGCCGCACGCGAGGCGAGCGGGGCAGACTAGGCGCCGGCCTGCACGTAGACGCAGACGCGGTCGTCGTGTGGAAGCGGCGACGGCGCGACCTTCGTCACGTGCATCTGCTTCCCGTCCTCCTCGAGTGTCGCGCCGAGCGCCGGCGCGTCGCCTTCGCGCTCGCGCAACTCGTAACCGCGCGGACTCGGGACGAAGACCAAGTGACCGTCGGGCATCGGCCGGAGATGCTAGCGATCGGCGCTGTTACCCGTCCGCACGCAACCGGAGCGTCAGGTGCGTGCCCGAATCGGAGTGCTCGACGCTCAGCGATCCGCCGAGTGTGCGCACTCGCTCTTCGAGAACCTCGACAGACCGCCGTCGTCGCTCGGCGGGCGCGTTGTCGACGATCGCGATCTCGTAGCTTCCGGCGGCTCGATGCACGGTGACCTCGAAGGTCGTCGGCGGGCCCCGGCGAACGGCGCCGTCCAGCGCCTCACGGACGATCTCGTACAAAGCCGCCTGCGACTGCTCGTCGAGCTGCTCCGCATCCTCGACTTGCAGATCCACTCGGATGCCGTGCTCCTGCGCGCGCCGATCCGTGAGGGCACGCACCGCCACGGTGAACCCTTGGTCGCGGAGCACGACGGGTTCGAGGTTGAACGAGAGATCTCGAAGCTCACCGATCGTGCGCCGATGTCTGTCGAGCGCTTTCACGAGAACCTCGCGTGCGGCGTCATAGTTCTCTCGCTCGATGAAATGGAGCACCGCGTCGAGCATCAGCGCGATTCCGGACAGCGATTGCACCGGCCCGTCGTGGAGAAAGAGCGCAATGCGGCGCCGCTCGTCCTGCTCGGCGCCGAGGATCTGCGCGGTCAGCTCTGCATGCTGCCGCTCGTCGGCCATCGGCGGTCAGTCGATGATCGCTTCGCGCAGCGCGATCGCGACTGCGTGCGTGCGTGTGTCCGCTTCGAGTTTCGCGAGGATGTGCCGCACGTGGCTCTTCACAGTCTCCTGGCTGATGAAGAGCTTGCCCGCGACGTCTGCGTTCGACATCCCGTCGGCGAGGAGTTGCAGGATCTCGCGCTCGCGACTCGTGAGCATCTCGTCTTTCTCGCGGCCCGTGAGGAACGCGGGCATCAACGCCGGATCGACGTAGCCCTCGCCCGACGCAACTTTCTCGATCGCGCGCAGAAGCGTCTGGTGCGGGGCCTCTTTCAAGATGTAGCCCTTCGCGCCGGACTCGAGCCCACGGCTCAGGAGGCTCCGCTCCGAATAGGCGGTGAAGATCAGGACGGACGTGTCCGGAACCTTCTCCATCAGCTCCTTCGTCGCCTCGAGCCCGTCCATGCCGGGCATCCGCACGTCCATGATCACGATGTCCGGGCGCCGGCGTTCCGCAAGCGCAACCGCGCTCGCGCCGTCCGACGCTTCGCCGATCACGCGAATGTGCGGCGCGCGAGAGAGCGAGAGGCGAAGCCCTTCGCGGACGACCTCATGGTCGTCGACGATCAGACATGTGATCTCCGAAGGAGACGCGGCCACGCGCGGGAGTCTAGTGGTCGCAGTGGCGATCTCCGTTCGGGCTGCCGTCACACGGCGAGAAGCAGCTGCTCCGGCTCCGCGTCGGCGGTGGGCGTGATCGGATTGCGACGACGGTCGCGGATCCCGTGCTCCTTGGCGAGCTCGGCGACTGCGGCTCGGACCGGCTTCGTCGTCGCGGCGTCGAGATAGGCACGGCCGGCGTACAGAGCCTCGTACTCCGGTAAGAGCTCGGGCCAGTCTTCGGCGAGGTGTTCGAGGAAGTGCTCGCGCGTCCCGGAACGGAGGTTTAGGAGGTTCGCCCAAACGCCGCATGCTCCGGCCGCGCGCGCGGCGCGAACGACGTCTGCGAGTAGCTCGGGCTTGTCGCTGAGTCCCGGGAGGATCGGCGCCATCCCCACGCCGACTTTGATCCCGCCGGCGACGAGTTGCTCGAGCGCACGCAGTCGCTGTTGCGGCGGCGCGGTCGACGGTTCAGTCGTTCGCCAGACGTCGTAGTCGAGCGTGGGGATCGAGAACGTCACGGAGACCTCCGCGCGCCGCGCAGCTTCTTGCAGCACGTCGAGGTCGCGCACGATCATCGGGCCGCGAGTGATGATGGAGAAGGGCGTCGCGCTTTCCGCGAGCACCTCCAAGCAGGCGCGCGTCAGCCGGTAACGGCCCTCAGCAGGCTGGTATGGATCGGTCGCCGCACCGATCGCGACGCCCTCGCGCTGCCACGAAGGCCGTGCGAGCTCGCGGCGCAGAACCTCCGCGACGTTCACTTTGACGCGGATGCTCGTGCCGTACCGGTCGTCCGATGGACGATCGGCGCGCCGCTCGAACGCGCGGACGTAACAGAACGTGCAGCGATGAGCGCAGCCCATGTACGGGTTCAGCGACCACTTGAACGGCATGCCGCGTACGGCGTTCAAAGCGCTCCGACACGGCTCTTCGCGATACTCGACGTGCATGGGCGAGAGGCGAAGTATAGAACATACGTTCGCGGCGCCGATCGAGCTCGCCGAGGGCATCTATCGCATCACCTGGCCGCTTGCCTCCGGCCCGAGGCACGTTCACTGCTACGTCGTGCGCGGCGACGACGGCTGGATGCTCGTCGACACGGGACTCAGGGACCAGGACTGGAGCGTCCTTCCCCAGACGATCGACCGCGTCTTCATCACGCACATGCACCCGGATCACATCGGCGGCGCGGCGGACGCGGCGGAGACAACGGGCGCTCCCGTCCTCCAGGGTCGCGTCGACTACGAGCAGTGCGAGCTCGTGTGGGGCACCGACGACTGGCCGAAGCGAATCGGGCTCTGGTTCACGCAGCAGGGTGTGCCGGCGGACCTTGCCGTCGACCTGTTGCGCAACGGGCACCTCTTCGCGTCGTTCGTGAACTTCAGGTGGCGTCCGCAGCTCGTCGACGAAGGCGACCTCGTCGACGGCTGGGAGGTCCTCGCGACGCCGGGCCATGCAGACGGCCACCTCTGTCTCCTCCGCGACGGCGTCCTCATCGCGGGCGACCACGTACTGAACCGCATCACGCCGGCGATCGGTCTCTTCCCTGCGAGCCGGCCCGATCCACTCGGCGACTACCTTCATTCGCTCCACAAGATCATCGACCGCGACCCGGAGATCGCGTACCCGGGACACGGCGAGCCGGTCGAGCGGCCGGCAGAGCGCGCGCAGGAGATCATCGAGCACCACCGGCTTCGCCTCGAGCAGACGGCGCACCTGCTCGAGGGCCGGCCGCAAAGCGGCTACGAGATCTCGCAGGAGCTCTTCGGCGCCAACCTCGGTCCGAGTCAGCGTCGCTTCGCCGTGGCGGAGTCGCTCTCGCACCTCGAGCGGCTCGTCGTCGAGGGCGATGCCCGCCGGGTCGGCGACGAGCGACTCGTCCTCTACACTTCCGCCTGATTGGACGACGAGCTGCCGCCTAGTACCGGCGCGCCCGAGGCGGGCGCGTGACGCTTCTCCTCGAGCTCGTCGGCGTCGGCGTTCTGATCCTTCTGAACGCGTTCTTCGTCGCGGCGGAGTACGGGCTCGTCACCGCGCGGCGCACGCGGATCGTCGAGCTTCATCACCAGGGGAACCGTCGAGCGCGCGCCGTCTTGCGCGTGACAGGCGATCCGCCGCGATTCATTGCGGCGATGCAGCTCGGCGTGACGCTCACGTCGATCGCGATCGGTGCGCTTGGTGAGCAGGCGTTGAGCCACGTGTTCGACGACGTCATGGCGACCGTGCTCGCCGTGCTGCTCGCGTACCTCATCCTCACGTACTTCCACGTCGTTCTCGGTGAGCTCGTGCCGAAGGGCATGGCCCTCGGCCACGCCGAGAGCACCGCGCTTGCCGTCGCCGAGCCGGTGCGACTGTTCTTCACGTTCTTCCATCCGCTCGTCTGGATCCTTCAGCGCTCGACCGAGTTCGTGCTCCGCGTGTTCGGTCTCGATCCACCGGGTTCCGAAGGCGAGGTCCATTCCGAGGCCGAGCTGAAGATGCTCGTGTCGTCCGCGACACAGCACGGCGAGATCGAAGAACAGGAGCAGGAGATGCTCTACAAGGTCTTCGACTTCGCTGACAAGGAAGTCGCCGACGTGATGGTTCCTCGGCCGGAGGTCGTTGCGATCTCGATCGACCTGCCGCCGGAGGAGGCGCTCAAGGTCACGCTCGAGGCGCCCTTCACGCGGTACCCCGTTTATCGCGAGACGATCGACAACGTGATCGGGACGCTGCACGTGCGCGATCTCTTCCAGGCCCTGCACGACGAGGGCCTGGCGTCAGTCGACCTCGACGCTCTCCTGCGTCCGCCGTTCGTCGTGCCCGAGACGAAGGACCTCGCCGCGCTGCTCGCCGAGTTTCGCCGCTCGAACCAGCACATGGCGATCGTCGTCGACGAGTACGGCGGGATGGAAGGAATCGCGACGCTCGAGGACCTCCTGGAGGAGATCGTCGGTGAGATCGAGGACGAGTTCGATCTTCCGGACGAGTCGGTCGAGCAAGTCGACGACGACACGATCCGGATCGACGGCACGTTCCCGATCGACGATTTCAACGAGCGCTTCCGAACCGAGATCCCGATCGAGGACTACCACACGGTTGCCGGCTTCGTTTTCGGCCAGCTCGGTCGGGCGCCCGAGATCGGCGACGAAGTTCGTCACAACGGCTTGCGCTTCCACGTGCTCGAGGTCGAGGGCAGCAGGATCGGCCGAATCTCCGTCACGTTCGAAGAGCGTCCGGCACTCGCAGAGTCCGGCGAAGACGATGACGTCGCCGCAACGAGCTAGCGGTCCGTGACGTCCGTTACTTAACGCTCCGCTAATGACGTGCCGCTACCCTCGCAGAGGGTCAACTCGAGAAGGAGCAGCATGTTCAATCGCACTTTGCTGGCTGTAGTCGTCGCCGCGCTCGCCGTGGGTGTCGGAACGGCTGGAGCTGCGTCGCACGCAACCAAGCTGAGCGGCTTCGTCAACGACTCGTTCAAGATCGGCCTGACGCAGAACGGCAAGGCCGTGAAGAACCTCAAGCCAGGCAAATACACGTTCGTGATCAAGGACACGACGTCGGCCCACAACTTCCACCTGACGGGGCCCGGCCTGAACAAGGCCACGTCCGTGAGCGGAATGGCGACGGCGACTTGGACGATCACGCTGAAGAAGGGCACCTACAAGTTCGTCTGCGACCCGCATGCCTCGTTCATGAAGGGCAGCTTCAAGGTCGGTTAAGAAACGTCGAACGTTCGCGGCAGGGCGCCGGTTCGGCGCCCTCCGTCGTTAAACCGCCGCGGCGCGACGCCTCGTAGTCCCGATCATGCGTAACCGCGAAAGGAGCATGATGCGACGACTCTCATTGCTCGCCGCCCTGGTGGCCCTCGCTGCCGCCGCAGCCCTCACCACGTCCGCGCTCGCTTCGTCGATGACGACGCTGCAAGGAGAGGTCGGGCCGGGCTTCACGATCGAAGTCACGACCGCCGGCGACAAGGACGTCAAGAGCTTGAAGCACGGCACGTACAAGCTCGTCGTGGAAGACAAGTCATCGATGCACAACTTCCACCTGATGGGCCCGGGTCTGAACAAGATGACGATGGTCGGCTTCACCGGCAAGCAGACCTGGACCGTCAAGCTGAAGAAGGGCAAGTACACGTATCAGTGTGATCCCCACGCCGCAGCCGGCATGAAGGGATCCTTCACCGTCAAGTAAGCGCCTCGCGCCGCCCAGGCTCAGTTACTCGATCTCGAGCGGTGCGATCGCGCCGCTCGAGATCGTCCAAGCCGCGAGCTCGTCTTGCGCGATGCAATAGATCAAGTACGGCTTGCCTTCCCAGAGGCCGATGTTCTCGACATCAGTGCGCGACGGGCGCGGCGGCGACGAGATGTGCGAGTGGAAGACCGCGAGTTCGTAGCCGTCGTCTTCGGCGAACCACAGCTCGGGTTCGACCTCCAGCTCGAAGCGGTAGGGCGACGCCGCGGCATTCCGGCCCGGCTCGTAGCGCTCGGCGACTCCGTCGCGCACGAGCACGAGTCCGCACGCTTCGTTCGGTTGCTCCGCCAGCGAGTGCTCGACCACGGCTCGTCGAACCTCCGCCGGAATTACCACCAGACGGTCTTCTCCATCGACTTGCCGACGTCCGGCGCGTCCCAGAAGTCCGCCGACAGATACTTCCAGCCTCCGTCGGCGAGGATTGCGACGACCACGCCGTCCTGCAACTCCTCGGCGAGCTTGCGCGCGACGTGCACGACCGCCCCGCCGGAAACGCCGGCGAAGATGCCTTCCTCTTCGAGCAGCGCGCGAACGGCAACGATTGACTCTTCGTTCGAGACGAGGACCTTCCGGTCGAGCTTCGACACATCGAGGATCGGCGGCACGTAGCCATCGTCGAGCGAACGCAGGCCCATGACCGGATCGCCGGGCAGCGGCTCCGCTGCCGCGACGACGACGTCGGGGAAGCTCTCGCGCAACCGGTCGCCGGTTCCCATCAACGTCCCGCCGGTGCCAAGACCCGCCACGAGCACGTCGACGCGGTCGAGCGCTTCTGCGATCTCTGCGCCGGTGCCCTCGTAATGCGCGCGCGGGTTCGCCTCGTTCGCGTATTGGAACGGCATGAAGTACTTCGATTCCTGCTCGGCCATCTGGAGAGCGAGCCGAACGGCGCCGTTCGAACCTTCCTCGCCCGGTGAGAAGACGATGCGTGCGCCGAAGAGCTCGAGCAAGCGCTTGCGCTCCGCCGTTGCGTTCTCCGGCATGACGCACGTGAGGGGGTAGCCCTTCAGCTTCGCGACGAGCGCGAGCGAGATCCCGGTATTGCCGCTCGTCGGCTCCAGCAGCTGACGGCCGGGCTCGAGCTCACCGCGTGCTTCCGCAGCTTCGATCATCGAGAGCGCGACGCGGTCTTTGATCGAGCCGGTCGGGTTCTGGCCTTCGAGCTTCGCATAGATCTTCACGCCGGCCTTCGGCGCGAGGCGCGAAAGCTCGACGAGCGGCGTGCCGCCGATCAAATCGAGAAGCGAGCCGGGCAGCGTCCGTGACACTCCGCCTGCCATCGCCGGCAGCAGGATCACCGTCGCGCCGTCCGTCACGGCCGCGTCGAACCCGTCGCCGAGCGTCCGTACGTCCTCGCTGTCGAGGTAGACGTTAACGAACGGTGCGACCTCGCCGTTCTCGAGCAGCTGGTTCGCGAGACCGGGGTAGCTCTCGACGAGGTTGTCGATCACTTCGCGGACCGTCGAACCCGTTGCGGCGACTTGTCGCCGGCCTCCGGTCTCCGTCCGAAGAGTCGGTGGGATCCGAACCGTTGTCATGCGTGCGTTGGTCTGCCTTGGCAGAACGCGACGTAGTCCACGTACTCCGTGATCGTCGGGTTCTCGCCGCAGACGGGGCAGTCGCTTCGCTTCGGGACCTTCACCTCGTAGAACTCTGTCTCGAGCGCGTCGAAGGTCAGCAGCCGACCGATCAGCGGCTCGCCGATTCCGAGCGCGAGCTTCAGCGCTTCGTTCGCCTGCAACGACCCGACGATTCCGGGCAGTACGCCGAGGACGCCGCCCTCGGCGCAGCTCGGCGCCTGTTCCGGCGGCGGCGGCTCCTGGAAGAGGCAGCGGTAGCAAGGGCCGCGCTTTGCGTCGAACACGCTCACCTGCCCGTCGAAGCGGTAGATCGACCCGTAGACGAGCGGCAAGCCGTGCCAGACGGCTGCGTCGTTCACCAAGTACCGCGTCGGGAAGTTGTCCGTGCCGTCGACGATCAGATCCCAGCCGTCGTCGAGGATCCGGTCGATGTTCTCCGAGCTCAGCCGTTCGAGGTACGGCACGACCTCGACGTCGGGGTTGAGCGCCTCGATCGTCCGCTTCGCAGACTCGGCCTTCGGCTCGCCGAGCTCTTGCGTCGAATGGACGATCTGTCGCTGGAGATTCGAGTCGTCGACCCGGTCGTCGTCGACGATGCCGAGCTTGCCGACGCCGGCCGCCGCGAGATAGAGCGACGCCGGCGAGCCGAGCCCGCCTGCACCGATCAACAGGATCCGCGAGTCGAGCAGCTTGAGCTGGCCTTCCTCGCCGACCTCCGGGATGAGGAGGTGCCGGCTGTAGCGGCGCCGCTTGTCTTCGTCGAGCGCGCGCGGCAGGTCGATCGGCTGGCCGTTGCGCTTCCAGTCCGTAAAGCCCCCGGCGAGCGACGAGACACGCTCGTACCCGAGCTCCTGCAGCGTCTTCGCGCCGAAGGCCGAGCGTGAGCCGCTTGCGCAATAGAGGACAATCGGCCGCGAGCGGTCGGACGTGACCTGCTCGATTCGCGACTCGAGCGACCCGCGCGGGATGTGGACTGCGCCGGGCAGGAATCCTTCGACCCATTCGTCGCGCTCGCGGATGTCGACGAGGAGCGGCGGATCGTCGCCCTCGAGCAGCTCGCGCGTCTGGATCGCGTCGACCTCGTCGATCTCGGACTTGACCTGCTGCAGGAGCTCGCGATAGGTCGGCATAGCTATCCGAAATATAGCGACCGATCTGCAGGGCGGGTCGGTCGCGAGCCGGAGAAAGCCCGAGCTACGCTCGCCGCGTGAGCGCACGCACCCGGATCAGCGTGATCGTCGCGGCGCTCGCCTGTCTCGCCGCCGCGGCCGTCGTCGGCGTCGTCGCGCTGCAGACGCGAGACGAGGAGCGTGGCTCGGCCGTCGTGGCGAAACCGCTGCCGGGCTTCCCGCCGCTTCGGCTCGATCTCGGGGTGAGGATCGACCACCAAGCACAGGAGCTTCGTCGCGCCGAGGCTCTGTATGCGCGGGGCAGACGCGCCGAGGCCGAGGCGATCTTCACGCGCTATCGCTCGGCGCCGGCCGAGCTTGGCGCCGCATTCGCCAGGTGGGACGACGACGGCCTCGAGCACGTCAAGCAGGTTGTCGCGGCGCATCCACACGATCCTGGGGCCGAGGTCCATCTCGGGATCGCCTACCTCTGGGCCGGCCGCCGTGCAGACGCACTCGGCGCCTTCCGCCGGACACGCAACCTCTATCCGGATACGCAGGCCGCTGTGACCGCCGGCGATTTCTTGTTCCGTGGGCCGCCCGGTGTGCCCCCGTTCGTGCCGACCTTCGGGCCACCCGAGCGTGTCGAAGCGCTGCCGCCGCCGCAACGGCTCGCCGCGCTCGCACGCGCGGCGGCGGGCGACGATGCGCGCGCGAAGCTCCTCTACGGGACCGCTCTCCAAGCTCTAGGGCGAACGATCTCGGCGGAGCGTCAGTTCAGAGATGCCGCTCGCGTCGCGCCGAAGGACCCGGAGGCGCGCGTGGCCGCCGCGCTCGGGCGCTTCGACAAGGCGAACCCCGGCCTCGTCTTTCCCGAGCTCGGCCCCCTGGTTCGAGCCTTTCCGCATGCGCCGACCGTCAGGTTCCATCTCGGCCTCGCGCTCTTCTGGCTCGGCGACGCAGCGCGCGCTGAGTCCGAGCTCCGAAGAGTGGTCGCCGAGGCCCCGCAATCGCCCTTGGGAAGGCAGGCGGAGGCCCTCCTCGAACGTTTGGGCAGGCCTGGGACCAAATGAACAGAAAATGAGCCGAATGGCCTATGGCGCCATGTCCTGTGCAACTGGCACAGTGCCGCAGCCGCATCATTCGTTGACGTCGTTACAAGCCGCCCGACGTCCAACCGAGGGGGAGCCCCAGTGAGCGTAGGCCTTCGGAGCCGCACCCGAGGCGTCGCCGAGATTCTCGAGACCGAGGAGGCGAAAGGCCTGCTCGAATCGGCTCGCGTTTCCGGGGCGCTCACACCGGAAGAGATTTCGCTCGCGCTCGACCCGCTCGAGCTGGATGCGGACCAGGTCGACGAACTCTACGTCGCGTTCGAGGAGCTTCAGATCGAGGTCGTCGACGGACGTACGGAGGAAGAGGACGCCCAGGCGCCGCCCGCCCGCGAGGTTTCCTCCGATTCGCTTCAGCTCTTCTTGAAGGACATCGGCAAGGTGGATTTGCTCACCGCGGCGCAGGAGGTTGAGCTCGCGAAGCGCATCGAGCGCGGCGACCATCGCGCAAAGCAGGAGATGGTCGAGGCGAATCTACGGCTGGTCGTTTCGATCGCGAAGCGCTACCGCAATCAGGGGCTGCCGTTCCTCGACCTGATTCAAGAGGGAACGATCGGTCTCGTCCGCGCTGCGGAGAAGTTCGACTACCGCAAGGGCTTCAAGTTCTCGACGTATGCGACGTGGTGGATCCGCCAGGCGGTTGCGCGCGCGCTTGCAGACAAGGGCCGGACGATCCGCATGCCGGTGCACGTGGTCGAGAAGCTCAACAAGATCGTGCGCTCCGAGCGGAAGCTGCGGGCCGAGCTCAGCCGCGAACCGACCGCGATCGAGATCGCGCGCGACCTCGACCTGACGATCGACGAGGTGGAGCAGATCCAGCGCAGCGCGCAAACGCCTGTCTCGCTCGAGAAACCCGTGGGCGACGAAGAGGAGTCGGAGTTCGGCCACTTCCTCACCGACGAGAACGTGCCGCTTCCGGACGAAGCCGTCGAGGTAACGATGCGCAAGGAAGTTCTGCAGCAGATCCTCGGCACGCTGTCGCACCGCGAGCGCCGTGTGCTCGAGCTGCGCTATGGCCTCGACGGGCAGCATCCACGCACGCTCGACGAGGTCGGCCGGACGTTCAACGTCACGCGCGAACGAATCCGGCAGATCGAGAACCAGAGCCTCAAGAAACTGCGCGCGCTGGCGGAATCGCATTCGCTGCGCGAAGTCGCTTAACGCAGTTTCGCGGCACTTTCCTGGCAGCACCTCTTTGAGACGAATGTCTCGATTGACTTCGCCGAAATAGCGGCGTACGTTCGAGCGACCGGCGCCTCTTGATCGGTTCGAGAAGAGGGGTGCATATGAGGGTCAACGAGGGGGAACGGCCGCGCGTTCGGCGGCTGGCATGGGCATGCGCCCTGCTGGCACTCGGCGTGTCGGCCGCAGTCGCCGGCGCCGCTGTCAACGACACGGTCCCCGGCAATACGGCGTTCGCGACCTTCGAGGCGCGCAGCCTCGACGGCAGCGGTAACAACAAGGCGAATCCGCAGTGGGGCGCTGTCGGGCAGGAGTATTTGCGCGTCGGCAGAGCTCACTACGCGGACGGCGTTGGCGCCCAGCTGAACGGCGTCAATGCTCGCTTCATCAGCAACCGCATCTTCAACGACGCCGGGCAGAATCTGTTCTCCGAGCGCGAAGTCAGCCAGTGGGGCTGGTTGTGGGGCCAGTTCATGGACCACGTCTTCGGTCTCGCGGCGGGTGGAACAGAGCAGGCGAACATCCCGTTCAACCAGAACGATCCGCTCGAGAAGTTCCGCAACTCGTTCGGATCGATCTCGTTCACGCGTGACGCTGTAGCACCGGGCAGCGGGACGAGCGCGACCAACCCGCGCGAAGCGGTGAACACGGTCAGCTCGTACATCGACGCGTGGAACGTCTACGGCGGCACGAACCAACGCCTCGAATGGCTGCGGGAAGGCCCCGTGGACGGGAACATGGCGAACAACGGTCCGAAGCTCTTGATGGCCTCGGGCAACTTCCTACCTCGGGCGACGGCGCGTGGAAACGCGTCGACCGCACCGGAGATGGCGACCGATGGTCAGCTCGCGAGCCATCCGCAGGATCGGGCTGTCGCCGGCGATCGCCGGGCCAACGAGAACATGGCGCTCACGGCGATGCACACGGTCTTTGCGCGTGAGCACAACCGCATCGTGGATCTCCTGCCGAGCGGGTTGACGTCGGAGCAGAAGTTCCAGATCGCTCGACGCGTCGTCGGTGCGGAGATGCAATTCATCACCTACACCGAGTTCCTGCCGGCGATGGGCGTAACGCTCCAGCCGTACCAGGGCTACAACCCGAACGTCAATGCCGAGCTCAGCACCGAGTTCGCGACGGTGGGCTATCGCGCTCACAGCCAGATCCACGGTGAGTTCGAGCCGACGGTGTCCAAGACCAAGTACTCGTCGACGCAGCTCGCACAGCTGCAGCGACTGGGTGTGCGGATCGAGGACAACGGCGACGGGACGATCACGCTGGTGATCCCGCTGAACGCGGCGTTCTTCCAGCCGGATCTCGTGAACGCACTCGGCCTCGACACGATCGCCGCTGGACTGGCCGAGTCGGAGTACAAAAACGACGAGCAGATCGACAACACCCTCCGGAGCCTGCTCTTCCAGGTGCCCGGCCCGTCGACGACGGATCCGCAGCTCTGCTTCCAGGATCCGCTGACGGCCGAGCAGGCTGGCTGCTTCCAGGGCGTCGTCGACCTCGGCGCAATCGACGTGCAGCGCGGTCGGGACCACGGCGTCGGCACGTACAACGACGTGCGTCAGGCGTACGGGCTGCCGCAGGCGGTCACGTTCGAGAACATCACCGAAGAGCCGCTCGGCTCGGGTGCGTTCCCGAACGGGCTCGACATCAACTCGCCGCAGATCCTCGACGTCGTGAAGCTGTTCGACATCAACGGCAACCAGCTGACGATTCCGAACCAGGACGACGCAGTCACCGCCGTCCGCCGCACGACGTTGACGGCTCGGCTCAAGGGCACCTTCGGCAGCCCGGACCTGGTTCCGGCATTCGTCGGCGCCTACGCCGAGAAGCATCTACCCGGCAGCGAAATGGGCCCGCTGAATCACCGCATCTGGCGGATCCAGTTCGAAGCGCTCCGCGACGGTGATCGGTTCTTCTACCTGAACGATCCTGTTCTGACGGACATTCAGAACAAGTTCGGCATCACGTTCAAGCACACCCTCGCCGAGATCATCAGGCTCAACACGCCTGGGGCGCAGGTGGCGGACAACGTGTTCTTCGCTAACTAAAGAAACCCCGAGGAGCGGGAGGCGCGAGTCAAGGCGCGCCTCCCGCTCCAGACTTCGCGCACGACGGCTAGGCTCGCGGCGTGGACGAGGCCTGGCGCGCGGAGCTCGCGGAGTTCATCCGTATCCCCAGCGTCAGCGCCGACGTCGCGCATGCGGCGGACGTCGTGCGTGCGGGCGAGTGGGTCTGTGAGTTCATCCGACGGGCGGGCGGTGAGGCGGAGCTCGTCGACCGCAACGGCAAGCAGCTCGCGCTCGGTTCGCTGCCTGCGTCCAACGATCCGGCTGCGAAGCCGACGGTCCTCGTCTACGGCCACTTCGACGTCCAACCTGCTGCGCCGCTCGACGAGTGGGAGTCGGATCCGTTCGAGCTTGCAATCCGCGACGGCTGGGCATACGGGCGAGGCATCGCCGACGACAAAGGCCAGCTCTGGCTGTTGCTCAAAGCAGCGGAACAGCTGGCGGCTGAAAACGCCCTGCCCGTGAACCTGCGATTCGCGTGCGACGGCGAAGAAGAGGTCGGCGGTACGACGATCGTGGACTACCTCGCGAGCGGCGCCGTCGAGGCGGACGCCGCAGTCATCTTCGACAGCGACATGCTGCGTCCCGACGTACCGGCGTTCAACCTCGCGACGCGCGGGCTGATCGCCTTCGAGCTGCGCGTGCGAACAGCGCGCCGCGATTTGCATTCGGGCCTCTACGGCGGCGCGGCGCTGAACGCAGTCCATGCTCTGCTCGCTGCCCTGACCGCTCTCTTTCCGGGTCCCGACGGCCGGCTGCCGGAGCCGTTGCGCCAAGGGCTCGCTTCGCCGACGCGCGAGGAGCTCGACCAATGGGCGCAGCTCCCGGCCGGCGCGGAGGAGCTTGCCGACCAGGGCGCGCGTCCGCTCGACGCGACTGCGGCGGAGGAGTTCTATGTACGCACGTGGGCGGAGCCGTCGCTTGACGTAAACGGAATCGTCGGCGGGAAGCCCGGGCTCCGGAATACGACGATCGCTGCTGCCGCGTCGGCGGAGTTCACGATTCGGCTCGCGCCTGGCCAGGACGTGGCGACGATCGCAGCCGCCGCGGAGGACCTGTTGCGGGCCGCTCTTCCGGCCGGCGCGGACCTCGAGCTCGCGTGGGACGGCACCCCGCCGGGGCTCGTCCCTCCCGAGACCGATGCCGTCCGGCTTGCAACTGACGCGTTTGAGTCTGCACTCGGCGTTCGCCCGCTCCTGATTCGAAGCGGCGGCACCCTGCCGATCGTGCCGGCGCTCGTCGACCGCGGCATTCCGACGATTTTGAGCGGTTTCGCGCTCCCGGAATCGAATATCCACTCGCCGAACGAGCGCATGCTCGTGCGGTATTTCGAGTCCGGCGTCGCAACGGCGCGCGAGCTTTACCGAAGCTTTGCGGCTCTTGGCTGAATAGCCCCTAGAGGAAACCCGGGTTTCTGCCGAGAACAGTTGGCAGACGATGTCGACGCCGCCCGCGGACGCAACACCCGAACAGCTCCAAGCCGCCTGGGCCGCACTCGCCGAACGCGAGCGCGCCAGCCAAGAGCTCGTTCGACGACGACTCGCCGAGCTGGAAGAGCGCTCGGCGCGCATCGAGGTTCTCGCGAGTGAGCTGAATCAACGCTCCCGCCAGCTCGAGCTCGACGAGCGGACCTTCGCCGAAACTCGCATTCAATTCAGGATGCGCGAGGAAGCGCTCGAGGAACGTCAGCGAGCAGTTGCCGCTCGTGAGGCATCGGCGGTCGAAGTCGATCGCAGAGCGGCCGAGCTCGCGGAACGCGAGATCGCGATCGAGCAGAGGGCCGCCGAGCTCGACACGCGCGAGCTGCTCGTGGCCTCAGCCGAGTCGCAGCTCGAGGTGCGGGCGAGTCAGGTTCGCGATTTGGAAGAGCGGGATCGCCAAGCGGATCAGCGCCTCGTCGAGGCGGCGCGTCGCGAGGAACTCCTTGCCGTCGGCGAGGCGCGACTCGAACAGGGCGAGCGGCTGTCGGAGCTGAAGCGTGGCGAGCTTGAAGAGCGCGCTCGCGAGCTCGACGAGCTCGCCGCCGAGGTCAAGCCGCGACTTGCAGAGGTCACGGCGCTCGAGGAGAAGCTCAAGCAACAGCTCGCCGAGGTCGCAATGCGCGACGCGCGCGTACACGCACTCAACGCGTCGCTCGGTGAACGCGCCGGCAAGCTGGCGACGGCAGAGACGCGGCTGTCGCATCGAGAGCGCGAAGCGCGTGACCTCGCAGACCGCGCGGACGAGGTTGCTGCCCGGCTCGCCGACGCCGAGGAGCGCGAGCGCGAGCTCGATGCGCTGTCAAAGGAACTGGCCGAACGCGGCAATTGGCTCGTCGCCGCCGAGAGCGCACTTCGCCGTCGCGAGCACGCGCTGATTCAAAAGATCGACGACCTCGCCGCTTCCGCGGCACGTCTCGAGGCGCGCGAGGCGGAGCTACGACTCCGCGAGGAGACGGTCGAGGAGCGTGACGAGCGCCTCGACGAAGCCGAGCGGGACCTCGTTAGACGACACCGCTTGCTGCACGCCGACGCGGCGTAGAACGCGCGACTCTCAACCTTCGCTTGACGCTGAACTATGCGCGCGCTGCGGCGTGGTCGTGCGAGGCGACGTCGCAATCGAGCCATGAATGTCCGAACGTGCGCATGGCCTCGATGATCGGCAGGAGCGCCTCGCCTTTGGGCGTCAGCTCGTACTCGACGCGTGGCGGCCGCTCCGGGTAGCTCCGCCGGACGATGATCTCTTCCTGCTCGAGCGCGCGTAGCCGCTCGGCGAGCGTCCGCGGGCTGATGCCCTGGCAGGAGTGCTCGAGCTCGGAAAAGCGCCGGGCACCCTCGGAGAGGTCGTGGACGAGCAGCGCCGTCCACTTCGAGCCGATGATTTCGGCGCAGGCAGCGACCGCGCAGGTGGTTGCCTCGTGCACCGTGTTCATCGTCCGAACAGCCATGACCCCAGTGTACTCGCGCTTTCGGCCCATCCGACTGACGCGACCGGGCCATCGAGCGGCGAGAACGCGCGGAGGCAACATCGGCCAGGTCTTCCTTCCGCGCCATTCGCGGGTGCGGGAAGGGGACAAGTGAGCGGCCGCTACGGATACGCGCTAGAGCGGCGGTAAATCAGGCACTACGGCGAAATTCACCCATTCGGGGTGGTCCAGCCCGGGCCTGATGGACGATGTCAGGAGGGCCGTGCGATTTGCCCTTGCCGTTCTTGTTGCGCTCGTGCTGTGCCCGTCCGCGCTTGCCGCCCGCACGGACTTTTGGGGCGGGCCGTTCGATCAGCTGGGCCAGGCGATTTCCGGTGTGCCGGATCTCCAGGTGCTGCTCGAGGACAACTGGGACGAGTGGAACTCGATCCAGGATCAGGTGGAAGTGCCGGCGGACGAGCGACTGCTCGGCTTCGCCGCGCCTGACGCTCCGCGCGGAAGCTTGCTCTATCACCGCATCTTTCTCGCTCCTGAGATCACGCGTTCGCTGGTGGGCACGTTGCCGCTGAATTCGGCGGGAACAGGAATGTCGTCGATTGCCTCGCGCGTCGACTCGGGCGTGCTGTCGTATCGCGACGCCGCGGTCGCGATCCTGGTCGTCATCCACGAGGCGTACCACTACCGCCTCATGTCGGGCGACGAGTCGCGCGTCAATGCGTGCGCGTTGCGCGACATGTCGCTCTACCTGCCGAAGTTCGACATCAACCCGACGCGCACGAAGACGACCTACACGCAAAGCACCAAGAAGACGACGGTGAAGGTCCCGCACTTCGCCACCGTCGTCCAGCGGAAGCGCGTGAACGGCAAGCTCGTGACGATCCATAAGACCGTCGTTCGCTACGAAACCGTTACGAAGACCGTGGCCGTGGCGGTGCCGAAGACCGAGACGGAGGCGAATCCCGCCTTCAACGGAATCCTCGATCAAGCGCAGGCCTTCCGCGACAGCCAGCCGGCGCCGTACAACACGGGCGTCTGCTCATAGCGCAGGCCACGGCGGCGCGTTCTGCGTCCAGCGGCCGCCGAGCATCGTCGCGTGCGGCTGGAGCTCGCGAAGCGCGTCGGGCTCGAGCATCAGCGGGTCGCGCTCGAACACGACGAGATCGGCGACGTAGCCCGGCAGAAGACGGCCGCGCTGACGGTCCTCGCCCGTGAGCTGCGGCGGGTCGACGGTTGCGGCGGCGAGGTCGTCGGCATTTCGGACGCGAGACCACGGGTCGAGATCGTCTTCGCCGGGCTCTTCGAAGATCACTCGGATCAGGTCGTCGCCGAAGCCGCTGCGAATCCCTCCCGCGCGGAGCGCGTCGGCGCGGTCCCCGTCGACGAAGAGCCGCACGCGCACAGGCAGGAGGGTGCGCGCACGCAGTTCCTGCCATGCGTCGAGCGCGCCGCTCGTGTCGTGCACGCACGTGACGCCGCGCGCGGCGAGGTCGTTCCCCCGCGCGCGAAGCAGGTCGAGGTCGTCCACGGCGACTGCACCGGTGGCCGTGAGGCCCGGCACGACATACCGGCCCCCGAGATCGACGACGTCGGGCGTCGGCAGCGCGCTCTCGTGGACGCCGACGCCTCCGGCGATCGTGTCTCCTGCGATTGCGAGTGCGCGCGCGACCGGCAGCTGAGGGTCGAGCGTGCGGACGACGCAGTTCTCGAGGATCACGACGTGAATCTAGAGCGATAATCGCCGCTCGGCCGCAACGAAGGAGGCGAACGATGCTGATCGACCACGCTGTGATCCCGGTGAGCGACCTCGAGTCTGCGCGTGG
>JBKPRX010000135.1:0-10419 GCA_046734795.1 Actinomycetota bacterium | reverse complement strand
GCGCACGCACGGGCTCGCTGAGCAGCCGGCCGCGGCGCAGCCGCGTGGCACGGCGGCAAAGCCGCTGCTTGTGCTCGGACGGCGCGTCGTCCGCCGGGCCCGCCGCGGGCTGCACGCGATCCAACGCAGCGTCGCGGCGCTTCGTCTCGCGCGGGCGCCGCTCGACTCGCTCGCGCGCACATACGCCCCCGAGCTCGTGCGTTTTGTTCCGCTCTACGGCAAGCTGCTGGCACCGTTGCGATCCGAGTCCGTCACGTTCGTCGAGCTCGGTGGCGGCGCGCGCGGGTCGCTCGACGTGTGGGCGACGCACCTTCGTCGCGGCAAGGTGTACGGCTTCGACGTGGTCGAGCGGACACCGTGCGTCTCCGGCGCAACGGCCTTCCGCGGCGATCCCGGCAATCCGTGGGACGTCGAGCGATTGCTCGAGCGGATCGGCGGCGGCGTCGACGTCGTGATCGACGCGCGGCACGTCCAGCCTTTCGACCCGACGCCGTTCACGCTCCTCTTCCCGCACGTGAGCTCCGGCGGCCTCTACCTGATCGAGGATGCAGAGACGATCGACGCTGCAGGCGCGGCGGCGGGCGACGACGCGGAGAGCTGCGAGGTCGTCGGCGACGCGACCGCTCGTCTCCTCGTGCTCACGAGGCGGTAACGCGCGGTGGTCGTTGCCAAGGTCTACGGCGGGCTCGGGAACCAAATGTTCCAGTACGCCGCCGGCTACGCGCTTGCGAGGCGTCTCGACACGCGGCTCGTGCTCGACACCGCGTGGTTCGACCCGGAGGTCGGCCCGGCGCTCCGTCCGTTCGAGCTGCATTGGTTCGGGATCGAAGGCGGCATCACGCGCCGCGACCGGATCCTGCTGCGGCTGCGACGCGCGGTCGTCGTGACGGAGCAGCGTTTCGGCTACGACATTGAGCTCGAAACTGCGCGCGGAACCGTCGTACTCGACGGCTACTGGCAGAGCTACAAGTACTTCGAAGGCTGCGCCGACGAGATTCGCGCCGCCTTTCGCTTCCCTGAGCTCGTTTCGGACGAAGGCAAGGAGGTTGCGCGCGCGATCGAGGCCTGCGATTGCTCGGTCGGCGTGCACGTACGCCGCGGCGACTACGCGGCGAACCCGAAGCTGCGGCGAATCCACGGCGTGCTCTCGCCGGAGTACTACGCAAACGCCGCAGCGCAGATCCGCGGCAAGGTCGCAAGCGACGTTCGGTTCTTCGTCTTCTCCGACGACATCGAGTGGTGTCGCTCGTCCCTGCAGCTCGGCAGCGACACCGCGTTCGTGGCCGGCGGTCGCGCGGCACCCGACTACGAGGACATGGCCCTGCTTGCGCGCTGCGACCACCACGTCCTCGCAAACAGCTCGTTCAGCTGGTGGGGCGCCTGGCTCAGCCCGCGAGACGGCATCGTGGTCGCGCCGCGCCCCTGGTTCACGGATCCAACGCTCACGGTCGAAGCCCTGCTTCCGCCGACCTGGATCGAGCTCGACCGTGGACCGGCCAGCTAGGCGCGCCGTCGGAGTTGTGCAAGCGTCAGAACCTCGAAGCCTGCGCGACCGATGAGACCATGGGCCCGGCCTCGCAGGCCAGGCGCAGCCTTCCGGCCGAACAGGATCAGCCAGACGACGCCCAGATCGGTGAGGTCATCGCGGTGACCGAGCACGTCGCGCGCGAGTCGCGTCGGGCCGGCATGCGCGCCGACCGTGTCATGCATCGCGAGCCAGCCGCCGACCGCGAGCTTGGGGAACCAGTCCTCGAAGTCCTCGCGAACGGCGTCGTAGGCGTGATCGCCGTCGATCCAGAGCATGCCGATGGGACCCGAGACCGCCGGCTTGAGCTCGTGCGAGTAGCCGACTCGGGCATCGACGCGGCCGCCGAGGCCGTGCCGCTCGAGTGTTTCGAAGTACGCCTGCCGCTGCTCGGGCGCCTCGTGCGGATCGATCGAGATCACGCGGTGCGGCGAGCCGGCATCTTCGAGTGCGCGCGCGAGATACCACGTCGAGCGACCCTTGTACGCGCCGATCTCGACGATGTCGCCGAGCGCTGCAGATCGGCGCGCGAGGACGTAGAGCAGCATCCCCTCGCGTGGGTTGATCAGCCCCTCGATCGTCTCCGCGCCCGCGAGATCCGCGTCGAGCCGCGCTGCGTCCGCGAGCACCCGGCGGTTCGCGCGGAAGAGCCAGTCGCTGCGCAGGCGCTTCAGCGCCATCAATGCCGGCGTGTCTCCGCGCCGAGCAGGCGCCGCGCCCGCGCACGCAGCGGCTGCGGCACGAGCACGCGGCCGAACGCCCAGGCACGCGTCGACGGCAGCCGTGCGCCGAGCGGCGGCCGCTCGGGAACGTCGGCCGAGTCCTCGAGCGGCGCCGGCGCCAGCAGCAACTCGACGGCCGCACCCTTCAACGCGACGACCGTGGTGCGACCCGGCGTCTTCGCGGGCTCGGCCGGCACCCAGCACTCGTACACGCTCGAGAACCCGTTGCGCGCGAGCAGTCGAAGAAGCGAAGGCCGTGTGAGCGCGAACGCCCGCTCGTTGTCCAGCGAGCTCCATACGGCTGCGAGCCGCTCTTCCTGCGACGCGGACGACGCGTGCTCGACGGTGCTCGTCCCGTGATAGCCGGCGCCGTCGTGCGTCCGCTCGTCGTCGCCGCGCAGTGCGATTCCGGTGTCGACGACGAGCGCGCGCGTGCAGACCTCGGCGATCTGCTCGACGAACGCGAACAGATCGGGCGTGTCGAGGTGGTACAGGATCCCGAGGCAGAGGACGACATCGAACTCGCCGTGTTCCTCAGAACTGAGGTCGCGGACGTCGCCGAGACGAAAATCGACGTGAAGCCCGATCGCTCTCGCTGCGAAGCGTGCCTTCTCGAGATTCGCCTCACGGCCTTCGATCGCGACGACATCGGCGCCGCGGCGGGCGAGCTCGAGCGCGTACATGCCTTCGAGGCACGCCAGGTCGAGCACGCGCACGCCGGCGAGCGAGCCGCCGTTGAGGTCGGAGACGATCTGCGTCACGCGCCGCAGCTTGACCTCGTCGCCGGTGGGCTCCGGACCCATCGTGTAGACGCCGTGTCCGAGGTCGACGTTGTGCGCGGTCCACGGCCCGAAGCGTGCTTCGAGCTCCGCCTTCTCGCGTAAGAGCGAGCGCTCGTCCACTAGCCGCCGCCGACGTGCTTGCCGTAGAGACGACGCGCAGCGGGGATGCGGCGCACGCGGCCGCGCACTGCGCTCCATCCCGGCGCCCGGGCGACGGTTCGAGCACCGCGGCGCAGCGCGTCGACCGGAGGTGCTACCGCGCAGCGCGAGACCGCTTGCGCGCGGCCGCTCGGCGAAAGATGCGCGAGCTGGGAGCGGATGAGCTCGCGAGCATCTCGTCGCCACGGACGTGCGGCTGCGACTGCGCAGGCGCGCCCCGCGGCGAGCGTGCGTAGTCGCTGGGCCTCGACGTGGCTGAGCGACAGACGAATCGCCAGCGCGGTAAGCACGTTGTCGAGCACCGCCGGCACGTCCGAGACATCGTGCTCCCATGCCCGCGCATCGCCGGCGAGCACGAGACGCAACGGCGTCACGTCTGCGGTTGGTGCGAGCGTCGCGAGGAAGCGGTCCTGGCTCTCGCCGTCGATCCACCGCTGGTAGTCGGCGTGGACGTGCGAAAGCTGTTGCTCGTGCAAGCGATAGACGAGCAGCGGCTCCGGCACGATCCGCGCGTCCCAGCCTGCGAGCAAGAGCCGGCGCCAGAGGTCCTTGTCCTCCGACGGCCCAGTCGACTCGTCGTAGCCGTCCACGTCGAGCACCGCTTGCCGGCGGTACATCGCGGCCGGATGCGTGACGTAGACGCGCATGATCAGGGTCTGGTACGCGAATCGGACGAGATCGTCGATCCGCTCGCGCAGCGCGGCGACGGGCCGGTCGTGGTCGTCGACGACGTCGAGCCAGGAGCCCACGAGGCCGACCCGCGGCTCCGCGTCGAGCGCTGCAACCTGACGCGCGAGGCGCGTCGGCCTGCACCAGTCGTCCGCGTCCAGGCGAGCGACATACTCGCCGCGCGCCTCGCGCAGGCCGCGGTTCAGCGACGGAACCTGTCCGAGATTCGTCTCGTTGCGGAGTATGCGTACGCGCTTGTCACGCAGCGCAGCGAGGAGGGCGGCCGTTCCGTCGGTGCTCGCGTCGTCGACGACGAGGAGCTCGAAGTCCTTCGACGTCTGCGCGAATACGCTTTCGATCGCGCCGCCGAGGTAGGGCTCGCCGTTGTGGACGGCGAGCAAGACCGTCACGCGCGGGCTCATCCTGCGGCGAGCGCGGCGCGCTTGCGCCGCAGCGAGAGCAGTTGCCGCGGCCGATTGACGAGGAGGTAGAGCCGGTGCCGCGTGAACGCGTCGAGCAACGGCAGGCGCTCGAGCAGCGGTAAGAGGAGTCGCAGCCGCAACGGCGCCGACGACCGGCGGCGGTTCTCGCTCCGCGCCGCGAACAGCGTCGGGTGACGCTGCTGGAGCTTCGCGTAGAGCTCGCCGTGCTGCGGGATGCAGTTCGCGAGCATGCGGTCGCCGCGGCGGCGATACCGCAGCGTCGTCACCGGCACGTACACGCCGCGATGTCCATGCTCCGCGAGCGCGAGCCACAGGTCCCAGTCCTCGTACCCCGATCCCATCTGCCAGCCGCCGACGTCGTGGAGCGCCTCGCGCCGCACGAGCGACGCAACCGGGACGTCGTTCAAGTACGTGAGCAGCCATGGGTCGAACGAGCGCGCGACTGCGAGCTGCGCGTGAAGCTCGCCCCAAAGCTCGACGTCGCCCCACGCGAGTGCGGCATCGGGGTCGGCTTCGAGTGCGTCCGCAAGCGCCGCCAGCGCGCCCGGCGCGAGCGCATCGTCCGCGTCGAGCGGGAAAACGTACGGCGCCGTGGTTGCCTCGACGCCCGTCATGCGCGCTGCGGAGAGGCCGCCGTTCTCACGGTGGATTACGCGTACGCCGTCGCGTTCGAGCTCCGTGAGGAGGTTCAGCGTCGCAGGCACGCTAGAGCCGTCGTCGACGACGACGAGCTCGTGCTGCTCTTGGTCCGTGAGCGATGCCAGCGTCTGGCACAACGTCTCGCCGTCGTTGAAGCACGGAACCACGACTGCCACGCGCGCCACGACGCAAGCGTAGACGCTGGTTCCGAGGACGCTCGTCAGAAGGTGACGTAGAAGAACGGCGTCAAGCGGATCGGCAGCTCCGCGAGGTCTTCGTCTTCTGCGTGGACGACGAGCTCGGCGGTGCTGCGCCGCGTGAACCCGAGCATCCGGCACGCGTGCGTCAGCGAGCCGTTGCCGCCGTCGCCGTCCCAGCCTTGAAACCGCAGCGTCGGCGCACCGCGGGCGCGTGCGAGCTGCCACATCGCCGCAATGAGGAGGATCGCGGCCGCGAACGAGTTTCGCTCGCCCGGACGCCACGCAACCACCTGCACCGCGCCGTATTCGGGTGCCAGTACGAGCGCGCGCACGCTGCGGCGACCGTGCCCGTCTAGCTCGACGTGACGCAGAAGGCCGTTGCCTCTGTACCAGTCCCATGCGTCGGCACCCGAGATCGTCCATGTGTCCGGCGTATTCGGCGCCTTGGCCAGGTCGGCGTCCTCAGCGTGCGGCGCGCCGACCACTGCCCGAGCGCTCGACGGCATGGCGATCCGCACGAACGTGGAGACGCCTGCGACGAGGGCGTTCTGCGCCGCGCCGACGACGGAGGCAGCAACCCGCCGTGGCAACGACCACTCACGCGCTGCGAGCCGTGGTCGCGTGAAGAGGACGTACGTCGGCGCCGTGACCTCGACGCGACGGCAGCCGGCGCGCACGTGGATCGCGGTTACACGCGGCGGCGCGAGCCCGAAGAGCACCGGGATGCCGCACTCGTGCGCGAACGCGTACATCGCCTGCAGCGTCCCGATCGCGATGCTCTCGCCGCTTGCAAGCCGCTGGCCCCGATACTCGGGAGCGACGACGACGGCTTCGATCTTTCCGGCGACGAGGTCGTCGTCGCCGCGACGTGCGCGGAACGGCACCGCAGCCGAGTGCGCGACGGGCATGTCGCCGTCGACTGCGAACGCATGCGCCGACCAGCCGAATGGGTTGTCGTTGAACTGGTAGCGGACGAAGTCGAGCGACGCGTACTTCGCGTCGACGGGTCCATAGAGCTTCGTCAGCCAGCCGAGGTGCTCGTCAGCGAGCGGCCCTTTGAGCGTTCGGATCTCGATCATCCGACGCCGAGCCGCTGCTCGCGCTCGCGCCACCACTCGTCCAGCTGCCGTGCGGAGGCAAACCACGCGCCGCGCTCGAGGCCGTAGTCGAGCGCGTACTCGAACAGCTCGAGGTGGCGCGCGTCTTCCAGGTTGTTCGGGTGGAAGACCATCGTCGCGACGCCGCTGAGCTGGGCGACGACGTCGACGAGCTGCGCAAGCGCTCGTTTCGCGTGCGGGACGTCGAGCTCGAGCCCGTCTTCGCGTAGCAGCGGCGCGTCCGCGATCACGAGCGGCAGCTCGAGGAGGTCGAGCGGCGTGTCGCGCTCGCGGTCGAACACCCGGTGCGGCAGCGAGGTGCCGGCGCGGAAACCGAGATTGCGGTTGAAGCCGAGCGTGGAGTCCGCGCGAAAGCCTGCTTCGGTTTGCAGGCGCGGCGTCGTCCGCACGTCCCAATGGAGGAAGTGCTGCCGCGTCGTCGTCACCTCGCTGCCGAGCGCCGCCTCGAGCGCGCTCTTTTCGCGTGCGACCCGTCCCGGCGCCAGCGCCGAGTTGTAGCTCCCGTGCAGGCCCACGTCGAAGCCGTCGTGGTGCACTGCGCGCAGCACGTCACGCACACGCATGCGCTCCCCCTCGAACTTGCATGCGTCCGCGAAGTCGTAGACGCAGTCGAAGCGGCTCGCGTCGCCGCCCGGGTAGACGGTGAAGAAGTACGAGGCGCAGATGCCGCGGTCGCGCTCGAGCTGCACTGCGCGCTCGAGCGTGTCGGCCGCGGGTACGCGCGCGATGCCATTCGCTAGGGCGCGCGCTGCCCGAACGCCCGGTCGGGCGAGCCGGACGGCGCGCTCCCGTGGCGTACGCGCTTCGGCGGCGAGTGAGGTGCGCAGCGAGCGCAGAGCCTGGCGCGGCGTCGAGACGCGGCTGATCAGGTCGACGTCGTGCGTCACGCAGACCGCGAACGCGCGACCACCGGGCCAGAGCGGCTCGAGCTCGATCTGCGCAGCCAGCTCGCGGCGCCGGTCTGCAGCCCAGCGGTCGACGTCCGGCTCCCACAACCGCCCGGCCGCGAAGCTCTCGCAAAACGGATACTCCCAGCAGCCCCAGCGATCTCGATGCGGCTGCTCGTACTCCTCGTCGCGGAGAAGCCGGCGCGAAAGGTCTTCCGGCAAGCGGGGCACGGCGACCTCGGTGCCGGTGCCGACGCCGAGCCACGACCGAACAGTCCGCTCGAGGTGCGCGTCGAGCGCGTCGCTCACCTGCGGCTCGCGATCGCCTGCTCGTAGACCTCCGCGAGATCGCGGCCCACGCGGTCGAGGCCGTACCGCGCGTGCGCGCGCGCTGCGATCGCGGCGCGGTCGAACTCGTCGCGACCGTCGATCGCCAGCGCGAGCTGCCGCGCGATGCTCTCCGGGTTGCGCGGCTCGGCGAGGAGCCCCATGCCGTCCTCGACCAGCTCCGGGAGGCCGCCGACCGCCGTCGCGACGATCGGCAAGCCGCTGCCGAGCGCCTCGATCGCCGCGCACGGGTTGCTGTCATAGCGGCTCGTGAGCACGAAGACGTCCGCGTCGCGCATGCGCTGCGCGACCTCTGCCTTCGGCAAGAGCCCGAGGAACGACACGCGTTCGTCCAGCCCGAGGCGCCGTCGTTGCTCCTCGTACTGCGGACGCAGGTCGCCGAGCCCGACGATGTCGAGGTGGAAGTCGCGCCCCTCGCGCGCGAGCAGTGCGAGTGCGTCGAGCAGGAACTCGTAGCCCTTCGCCTCGTACATCGCGCCGACGGCGAGCAGGCGCGCAGGCTGTCCGTTGCGTGAATGCGTCGCTACGTCCGGATGGAAGAGCGACGGGTCGTAGACGTTCGGAACCACGCGGAAGCGGGCGTCGATTCCCGCTGCACGAATCCCGTTTCGCAGCGCCTCGCTTACGGGCAGCACGGCGTCCGCACGCTCCAACGCGTACTTCGCCGCCCGGTGCACGAGCGGGCTCAGCGTCGCCGGATCGTCGGGAAGGAAGACGCTCCACTGCTCGGTCACGACGACCGGCTTGCGGTGCAGCGGGCGCAGCAGCACGGCCGGGACGGCCGCGAGGAAGAAGTGCGCATGGACGACGTCGGGCTCGAAGCCACCCCGGATGCGCCGCCACCCGAGCGCGGCCGCGGCCACGTTCGCGCCGTAGCTGACGACGCCGGGCGAGCGCGGGTACTGCACGCGCACGGTCCGGAACTCGTCGGCGCGTTCCTCGATCCGGACGCGGCGGACGTCGCTGCGGTCGAGGTGGACGATTGCGACCTCGCAGCCTGCCGCCGCGGCCGCGCGGGCGTGCTCCTGGACGAAGACGCCGATCGCCGGCCCGTCTGGGGTGGGGTACGACGCCGTCAGGAAGAGGGCCTTCATGCGTCGAGGAACCGACGCGCCCACAGCTCGAGGTTGAGCACGCGCCACAACTCCATGCCCGCGGTGAGCTCGCCGCGGCGATGGCGTTCGAGCCGCTCGCGCGCGGCGCGTGCGTCGACGAACCCACGGCTTGCGAACGACGGCGACGCGAACGCGTCGGCCGCAAGGTCGCCGAGCGCGCCGCGCATGAACGTGTGCTCGGGCGTGACGAAGCCGAGCTTGTCGCGGCGCGCGCGCACCTCGTTCGGCAGAAGGTCGGCGAGCGCGCGCCGCAGCACCGACTTCGTCTCGCCCCGCCGGATCAGCTCGTCGCCGGGCAGCGAGAACGCGAGCTCGACGAGCCGGTGGTCGAGCAGCGGCACCCGTGCCTCGATCGAATGCGCCATCGAGTTGCGGTCCTCGTAGCGCAAAAGCTCCGGGAGTCCGCGTCGCGTCAGCACGAGCTGCAGCTGGCGGCGCAGACGGTCCGGGTACGCGGCTCCGTTCGCGCCCGCCGCCGGCTCCTGCGCGCGCAGGTCGGGTGTGAGCAGCGACGCCGACCCCTGTGCACGCGCACGCGCCGCGAGTCGCAGCCGTTCCGGCAGGTGCGGGTTGACGAGCGCAACGGCGGCGGAGCGAGGACCGTTGACGTGCGCGAAGGCGCGCAGCTCCGCAGCTGCCTCGCCGACACGGCCGCTGCGGAGCAGATCGGAGAGGCGATAGCCGAAGTAGGCGCGGTAGCCGGCGAAGAGCTCGTCGCCGCCCTGCCCGTCGAGCATCACCGTGAGCCCTGCGCGCTTCGCCTCGCGCATGACGAACCAGCCCGCGCAGATCGACGTCGACCCGAACGGCTCGCCCTGCGCCTGCACGATCTCCGGCAGGTGCTCGACGAGTTCCGCAGCGCCGAACGTCACCCAGTGCGCGTTCGCGCTCGTCCGGTCGACGACGGCGCGCGCGAACGGCCGCTCGTCGTAGCCCGCCTCGTCGAAATACGCCGTCACGGTCTGCTGCTGCGCGTGGCCGTGGTGTGCGACCGCGACCGCGATCGACGACGAGTCGATGCCGCCCGAGAGGCAAGTGCCGACGGGAACGTCTGCGCGCAGCTGCAGTCGCACGGCGTCGAGGAACGTCTCGCGTACTTCCCCCGGCGGATCGTCCGGCGCGTCGCGGCGCTCGAGCGACCAGTAGCGCCGGAGTTGCAGTCCATTCCGGTCGAACGTCAGCGAGTGCGCCGGCGGCAGGCGCACGACGCCGTCGAAGAACGTCTCGTCGCCCTGGTCGAGGTAGCCCTGCTCGACGTAGTCGCGGACGGCGCGCAGGTTCGCGCGGCGTTTGCCGAGCGGCCACGGCTCGCTCGCGAACGCGAAGCGCGCGCCGTCGACGCGGTAGTAGAGCGGCTTGACGCCGAGGCGGTCGCGTGACGCGAAGAGCTTCCGCTCCTCGCGATCCCAGATCGCGAACGCCCACATGCCGTTGAAGCGCTCGACGCACTGCGCGCCCCACTCGCGGTAGCCGGCGAGCAACACCTCGGTGTCGGTCTCGGTGCGGAAGACGTGCCCGCGCGCGCGCAGTTCGTCGCGCAGCTCGACGTAGTTGTAGATCTCGCCGTTGAAGACAAGCTGGAGCCGGCCGTCGTCGCTTGCGAACGGCTCGAGGCCCGCGTCGGAGAGATCGATGATCGCGAGCCGCAGATGGCCGAGGCAGACGCCTTCGTCGTCGAACACGCCGCGCCCGTCGGGGCCTCGGTGCGCGAGGCCGTCGAGCATGCGCTCCACGTCGGCGCGGTCCGGTGGCCGGCCGAGCGCGACGACGCCGCACAGGCCGCACATCAGGCGGCCCGCCTCGGCGCCCGCC
>JBKPRX010000134.1:0-4298 GCA_046734795.1 Actinomycetota bacterium | reverse complement strand
CGCACGGCGCGCAGCGTCGGACCCGTGCGAGCGCGCGACGATCCACCGTGCGAGCTCGAGCTTCGCCGCGAATGGGTCGCCGTGCGGCAGCGGCTGTTCTGCAAGGAGTCGCCACCACTCCTCGAGGAGCGAGTCCGGAATCCGCATCGCCCGCCCGAACATCTCTTCCGGTGGCGCCGTCAGCGGAATGTTGTTGCCGACCGAGGAGCTCATCTTCTCGCCGTCCCATGAGACAAGTAGCGGCGTGGTCAAGACAACCTGAGGCTCGAGACCGTAGGCCTGCATGACTTCACGGCCCGCAAGCAGGTTGTAGAGCTGGTCCGTGCCGCCGAGCTCAACGTCGGCAGCGACCGCGACGGAGTCGTATGCCTGCATGAGCGGATAAAGCAGCTCGGAAACGGAGATCGGCTGCCCGCTCGCGTAGCGCTTGGCGAAGTCGTCACGTTCCAGCAGGCGCGCGACGGTCAGCGTGCGCGTCAGCTTGACGACGTCGGCGAACGAGAGCTCGCCGAGCCACTCGCCGTTAAATCGCACCTCGAGGAGCTGCGGCTCGTCGCGCAGGATCGTCTTCGCCTGCTCGAGATAGAGCCGCGCGTTTTCGTCGATCTCCTCGTCCGAGAGGATCGGGCGCTCAGCGGAACGACCTGACGGGTCGCCGATCCGCGTCGTGTAGTCCCCGACGATCAGGACCGCAATGTGACCTTCCTCCTGGAACGCGCGCATCCGTTGGAGCGGGATTCCGCGACCGATGTGGATGTCGGGCGACGTGACATCGATGCCGAGCTTGACGCGCAGCGGTCGGCCGAGCTGGAGCTTCTTCTCGAGCGCGCCTTGCGGCAGCACATCGACTGCGTTCCGTGTCAACGCTTCGACGCCCATCGCGGGCGAGCCTACTAGAGCGGATACGGCGCGAGCGCGAGGGCGCCGAGCGTGTACCAGATGCCGAACGCAACGCTCGTGACTCCGAGTAGAGGCACGGCGCGTGCAAACACGCGCGACGCGGCGGCGGTTCCGAGCGTCACGCCCACGCCCAAGGAGAGGACCGTCATCGAGATCGCAGTGCCGAGGGCGAACACGACGAGCGCTGCGACGGCGAGACCGTGGTGCGGGATGCCGGCGAGGAGCAGCACGCCGACGCCGGCGCTACCGCCCGTTCCGTGGACGAGACCGATCGCGTATGCCTGCGACCGACTGCGAACGCGGACGTGTGCATGGCCATGGACTGCAGCGCGGTGGCGCCGAACGAGGAGAGACACGGCGAGCGCGACGATCATGCAGCCGACTGCCGCCTCCGCCCCGCGCTGCACCGACTCCGGCAGGTACGCGCGGTAGAGCACGATCGGTAGGCCGAGGACGAGGAGCGACGTAGCATGGCCGGCGCCCCAGGTGAGCCCGAGAGCGGCGGCCCGCCGTGCACGGCTCCGGGAATCCATCGCGAGCAGGTTCGTCACTGCCGCGAGATGGTCCGGGTCGGTCGCGTGCCGAAGGCCTAGGAGCGCCGCGATCGCGAGCACGACGACGAGCGTGCTGCCGTTCGAAAAGTGCGCCAGGTGATCGTCGAGGCCGAACATCGCTAGCGCACCTTCGGGACGGCGTGGAGAGTCATGACGAGCCCGGCGAGCACGATGACAGCGGCGCTGACGCTCGGAAGCGCGCGCATCATCCGGCCATCGAAGCGGGCGCGACCAAACGCACGGCGGGCCAGGATCGCGGCGAGACCGATGCTGGTGATCGTGAGCGCCAGCCCGGTGCTGAACGCGACGACGAGCAGGAGGCCGTACGCGAGCCGGTGGAGCGAGATCGCCGCCAAGAGGACGACGAGCGCGGACGGACAGGGAAGAAGGCCGCCCGACACTCCGACCGCGACGAGCGACCGCTTGCCCTCGCTGTGGTGGTGGTGGTGCTCGTGTCCATGGGAGTGCTCGCGGGCATGCTCGAAGCGCGCGCGGAGCACCGAGAGGCCGATGCTGACGACGAGCAATCCCGACACGAGCGTCAGCCACGGATAGAGCGTCTCCGGCACGACGAACTCCGACAGCGCGAGCGTGACGAGACCGAGTGCGAAAACGCCGATCGTGTGGGTCACGGTGACAATGCCGCCGAGGAGGAACGCGTCGGCCGGCGAGCCGCGCCGGCCTGCGAGGTAGGCGGTGACGATCGACTTGCCGTGGCCCGGCGAGAGCGCGTGCACCGCGCCCCAGAAGAGTGCTGCCGCGAGCGAGACGAGAATGACGAGCGGCGAGAGGTTGCGGCGCGAGACCAGGCTCGCGAACCCGCCGTCGGCCACGCGATCCGGAGCCTGAAGCGCGGCGCCGCCTCGCAGCGGCGGCGGAGTCGAAGGGCCCGGCGTCGGGGTCAGCTCTGCAGTGACGTATGTGACGTCGAGCGGACTTTCCAGCAGATGCTTCGGGTAGGCGCGAAGCTCGTCGCTCTCGCTCGCGGTGTCGGCGCCGACGACGATCTCCTTCCAGCCGATTCGGTCTACGTAGTTGCGGTCTCGCAGGGTGACGCGCTTTGCGGAGCCGAGCCGCGGTCCGGCGAGCGCGAGCTCGAGGCGTGTCGTCGCGAGACCGCCTGCGCCGCGCGGGAACGCGAGTCGATGCGCAAGCGGGTGCAGCGTCACGCGTGTGCCTTCAACACGCAGATCGAGTCCGGCGGCGATCCGTCGCGCGTACACGCGCGCGTCGATTCCCTGCTGCCGCGCTTGGAACGTCGGGATCTCCGCGAGATCGAGGACGTAGCGCACGTAGATGCGATCGCCCGAGACCTCGAGGCGTGCGAACCGGTTCACGGTGAAGTTGCCGAGCGGATGTGCCGCCGCGGTTGCCGGTGCAGCGAGCGCGACGGCGGCGACGAACGCGAGAACGAGCCGTTTCATCGTGCGTACCTCCTTGCGACGGGCGCCCAGACGAGTGAGAAATGCGGATTCGTCGCGAGCGCCCGCCGGAACCAGACGCGTGCAGCCGCGCCCCGGCCGAGGCAGCGCTCGATCATTCCTCGATGGAAGAACTTGACCGCGTCGACGGCGCCGAGCCGCAGCGCGCGCACCGAGAACGGCAGCGCTTCCGCACACCGGCCGTTGCGCGTGAGCGCCCAGGCGAGCACGTCGTCGCCGAACACGCTTGGCCGCTCCGCGCGACCATGTTTCGCGAGCCGGAGTGCGTTGTGCAAGCGGATGCCGTGGTCGACGTCGAACTGCGCGATATCGAGGTCGCTCTTCACGCCGTTTGCGACGAGAAGCTTCTGGATGACTCCGATCAGCGCGTATTGACGCTGCGCGGCGACACGATCGCCGGATGCGTGCTCGAGGTCGCCGAGGAAACCGACGTATTGCGGCAGCGGTACGCGGTCGGCCGCTGCGCGCTCGCTCATGATCGCAGCCGGCAGATCTCCGAGCGCTGCCTGCGCCTGCGCGAGCGCGTCGAGGCCGAGGTGATAGCCGGGCGAGAAGACGAGTGCGGCCCGCGCTTGTCGAACTGCGGTTCGCGGTCGCCCGCGCGCAAGATCGAGGAGTGCGAGGTGGACGTGCGTCCACGCCTCCGCCTCGGGCGCGCCTGTCGCAGCGTCGGCCGCGAGCTGCATCGCGCGCTCGGCTCCAGGCAGGTCGCCGCGGAGCTCGCGAGCGTACGAGACGCGCGCATAGCCGGCCACGCCGGGCTTCAGTGACGCGAGTCGGTCGAAGGCTGCGAACGCTTGGCGGTAGCGACCGAGCTCGACGGACGCGTCGCCGACGACGCCGTAGACCGCTGAGGTCGACGGCGACAGACGCTTCGCGCGACGGCCGAACGAAAGCGCGACGCGAAACTGATGACGTGCGAGCGCGAGCTCGCCGAGGCCGATCGTCGCGAGCAAGTCGCGCCGATCGAGCGCGACGGCGCGATGCAGGATGCCGTCGGCCTTTGCGTAGTAGGTCGGGTCGCCGGTCTCTCGTGCGCGCTGCAGGTACGCAAGTCCGAGAGTTGCGTGCGCTTTGACGTTGTGCCGGTCTGCCTTCACCTGCGCCTGCAAACGAGCGACGAGCGAGGCGGTGTCGCCGGCGGCGAAGCCGCGCTGCAGCTGCTCGGCAACCGCCTCCGTGCGCGGCGCCCCGGCAACGGCGGTCGAGCCTCCGCGGAAGCTCCCGCCGAAGAGGAGGACGGCAGCGGCGAATGCCGCCACCGTCCCTGCGATTACGAGTCGCGCCTTCATCCTTAGCCCGGCAGCACCGGCAGGAGTGGGCTCTTCGTGTTGGCGAAGCCGCTGAACGTCGGCCCTTCGTACGGGAAGACGCTCAGGTCGGTGACGTCGTTCTGGTTGAC
>JBKPRX010000133.1:0-12541 GCA_046734795.1 Actinomycetota bacterium | reverse complement strand
CGACTGTTGCCGAGCGGCCGCTCGACCCGGGGCTGTACCCGGACGCTGATCCTGAACTGCTCGTGCGAGGCTCGCTCGTTTTTCGAAAGACGGCAGGCCCGGTCAGTCTCGACGACTTCCGGAGCTGGTGGGAGTACGTTCCCGACGCGTACTGGAAGCGGCCCGGCGGCCCCAAGACATCGATCAACGGTCGCGATCACCATCCCGTCGTTCACGTCGCCTGTGAGGACGCAGAGGCGTACGCCGAGTGGTCCGGGAAGGACCTACCGAACGAGGCCGAGTGGGAGCGTGCGGCTCGCGGCGGACTCGAAGGCGCGGTCTTTGCCTGGGGCGAGGAGCACTTTCCGGGCGGGAGCCCGGCGGCGAACACGTGGCAAGGCGAGTTCCCGTGGCAGAACCTGAAGCTCGACGGCTACGAAGGCACGTCGCCGGTCAAGAGCTTCGCATCGAACGGCTTCGGCCTCTTCGACATGTGCGGGAACGTGTGGGAGTGGACAAGCGATTGGTTCACGACGCAGCCGACAAGCGTGTCCGCGTCGCCGTGCTGCGCGCCTCCCGAGCTACAGCCGGGTGAGCACATCCCGCGCAAGGTGATCAAGGGTGGCTCGCATCTCTGCGCGCCGAACTACTGTCTGCGTTATCGGCCAGCCGCGCGTCAGGCCGAGGCGATCGACACCTCGACGGGCCACATCGGCTTTCGCTGCATCGTTCGGCCTTAGCGTCACGACCGCGCCGCCGCGTCAGCTTCGCGGGATCCCCTGCGCGTCGCACGGGACCGTGAGCCTCCCACCCACCTCCACCGCCTCCTGGTCGAGGATCCTGATCGCACGCTCCATCGCGACGGGTCGGAGTCCACCGACTCCGGCGTGGTACGGATTGTCGAGGAACCACAGGAGCAGCAGCATCGACGAGATCACGATCGCGACGCCGCCCATCAGCGCCGCCTGCACGACGGCGCGCTCGGCGCTGTCGGCGAAGAAGAGCATGAACACGAAGATGACCGCCGCGGTGAGAAGCAGCACGATCCAGAGCGGTACCGGGATCACGCCCTCGCCGCCGTGGATCCGGTCGACGCGCGCCTGCTCGCGGTCGGAGCGCTGGTCGAGCCACTTCGAGTACGCCGCCTGCTCGATGGCGGTCTGCGGGTGGGCGTTACGGAGAACGCGGAACGTGACGACGCCCCACGGATTCGCCTTGTCTCCGAGCGTGCCGTCCTCCATCTCCCGCCATTCCTGATGGATGACCGTGCGCGCGTAGCAGACGAGCGCACCCGAGAGCGACGCGCGCGCGGCGACCGGGAAGAGATGCGCCGTCTCGAACTGCTGCGTGACGATCTGCGCTTCCGTCTCGGCGCCGCTTCGCGACGTGTCGTAGCTCTCGAACGCGAGGAAGACGACGAACCCGAGAAGCACAGCAAACCCGGTCGCGAGCACTCCGAAAACTCCGGCGGCGCGGTCACCGTCTTCGAAGTAGCTCCCAGCCGGCGCGCCGCGGCGGACGAGCAACATCGTCGTGACGGCAACGACGGTGACGCCCGCGACGATGAGGCCTGCCCAGACGAGGCTCACGTGTTCCTCATCGGTGACTCAGCCCGCGAGTCCCGCCCCCGCCTCCTCGAGCCCCGCCTTGAGCTCCTTCGCGCTCGCCTTGTCGATCTGCGCGGTCGATTTGCGAATCGCGTTCGCGAGCGTGCCGTCGACGAGCTCGGCGTCCGCCTGCTCGTAGATCGCGATGATCCCTGCCGAGCCCGGCGGTAGTGCGTCGTCCATCTTCTCGCCGATCCCCGCCGCCACGCGCTTCCGGGCGAACTTGCCCGCGAGCCCACCGACGGCCGCGCCGACCGCCGTCGCAGCGAGTAGCGGCGGTGCGAACAAGCCGACAACGAGGCCGACGCCCCCGCCTGCGACGAGCCCCTTTCGGCCCAGGTGGTCGCCCGTCTCCTCGACGTGCACTTCGCCGTCCGCGTCCTTCGTCACGAGGACGATCCCTTCGGTCGAGACGGCGTCATCCTCGGCGAGCTTGACGAACGCGTCGAAGTCCTGCCGGGCGAGATCGGGGATCAGGTAGACCGCGATCAGTACATCCAGCGTCTCGTCGCTCATGCTCTCTCCCTTTTCCGAGGCGTGGCGGCGAAGCGGCCGCCGCCACGCCGGTCGCATTTCCTATGCACTCGCTGCGTGGGCGGCAAGCGCCTGCTGCGCGTGCGCGTGAAGACTCTGCGCGTCCTCCTCGCTCAGATGCGGAGCGATGTCGAACGTCACGTGCTTGATTTCGCCCGTGAACCGGAAGGGCGCTCGGTCCGCGTAGTTGCGGTCGACGACGAGGCCGTTGTCGCAACCGATGTCCATACCCGCATACCCCGAGAAGCGTCCGGGCACCGTGTGCTCCATCCGACCCGAGGCGACCGGCTCGCCGTTCACGAGCAGGGTCACCGCGCCGCCGGTCGCGGGCTTAGGCGCGTCGGCGGCAAACACCATCTCGACGCTCACCTCTCCACTCGGCAGCGTGGTCTCCGCCTCGTGCGTGTATTCGAACACTCCGAGCATCGAGTAGTGGTGCGTCAGCTTCCCGTCCATGACGTACAGGCAGAAGCCGCCCAGGTGATCGAACGCCGCGACGATCACGCCCTCTGCGCCGCCTTCGGGGATGACGAGGTCGGCGCTGATCGTGTACGAGCGGTTGTAGATGCGCGGAATCATCCCGGCCGCAACGTTCTCGATCCGCCCGCGGTACGTGAACTTTGACTCCTTCGGAACGGGCGGCACGATCCCGTAGAAGGAGGAGAGCCCGCCCAGGATCGGCAGGACCTGGTAGCGCTCTGCCTCTTCCCAGAAGAGCTTCCGCAGTTCGTCGACCTTCTCCGGATGCTTGTCGGCGAGGTCTCTCGCCTGCGCGAAGTCCTCAGGCAGGTAGTAGAGCTCAGCGGGGTCGGCGTCCGGATCCCAGCCTGCACCGAACTGCTTGAGCGCCTCGGGATCGAGCAGCCAGGGAATGCGTGGCAGCCGCATCGCGAGCCACCAGCCGTCCTTGTACATCCCCCGGTTGCCGACCGCCTCGAAGTACTGCTGTTTGTGGCGCTCGGGTGCGGCGGCATCCGAGAAAGCATCGACGAACGTGAACCCGTGCAGCGGTTCCTGCTCGATGCCGTCGACATGCGACGGCGCCGGAATCCCGGCGAGCTCCAACACGGTCGGCGCGATGTCGATCACGTGCGTGAAGTGGCTGCGCAGGCCGCCCGGATCTGAGATCTCTTTCGGATAGCGAACGACGAGCGGATTGCGCGTGCCGCCGAGATGGGAAGCGACCTGCTTGCCCCAGTCGAACGGACAGTTGCTCGCCCAGGCCCAGGCCGACGAGTAGTGCGGCGCCATCAGCTCGCCGCCCCAGGCCTCCAACCCGCCGTGCTTGAACAGGAGCCCCATCTGCTGCTCGGCGGTGAGCGGGATGCCGTTCAGCGTCGTCATTTCGTTGAAGGTGCCGGAGAGCGTGCCCTCCAGGCTGGCGCCGTTGTCGCCCCAGATCCAGATCACGACTGTGTTGTCGAGCTCTCCCAGCTCGTCGATCGCAGCGAGCACGCGGCCGACGTTCCAGTCGGCGTTCTCGGAGTAGCCGGCGTACGTCTCCATCTGACGCGCGTACAGACGCTTCTCGGTCTCGCTAAGCGTCTCCCACTTCGGGAAGGCGTCGTTCTGGGACAGCTCCGTGTCGGCGGGCACGACGCCGAGCTCCTTCTGACGGGCGAGCGTCTCTTCTCTCAGCACGTCCCAGCCCTGATCGAACTTCCCCGCGTACTTGTCCGACCACTCGCGCGGCACGTGGTGCGGCGCATGACTGCAGCCGGTCGAGTAGTACATGAACCAGGGCCCGTCGGGGTGTTCCGCGCGCACGCGATGCAGCCAGTCGATCGCCTTCACGGGCATGTCGTCCGGGAAGTAATAGGGCTTGCCGTCGTCGCCCTCGGGGACACCTTGAATCTTCTGGTTCTCCGTGACGAGCGGGTCGTACTGTCCCGCCTCGCCGCCGAGGAAGCCCCAGTAGTAGTCGAACCCGAGCCCGGTCGGCCAGCGGTTGAACGGGCCGCCCGAGCCCTGCTGGTCGTCCGGCGTCAGGTGCCACTTGCCGATGCAGGCGGTGAGATACCCGTTCTCTTGCAGGATCCGCGGCAGCGTCGCGCAGTCCCGAGGGATGGTGGCGTTGTAGCCCGGGAAGGGCCCCGAGAACTCGGCGACGAGGCCGAATCCGACGCGGTGTTGGTTGCGGCCCGTGAGCATTGCCGCACGAGTCGGCGAGCAGACCGCGGTCACGTGGAAGCGGTTGAAGCGAAGACCCTCCTCCGCCATGCGCGTGTAGTTCGGAGTGCTGATCGGGCCGCCGAAGGTGCTCGGGTTGCCGAAGCCGGCGTCGTCGATGAGCACGACCAGGACGTTCGGGGCACCGTCCGGGGGCGTCACCTTCGCCGCCTGGTTCCAGTCGGGCTCCGAGCCCTCGAGAGTCTTGTTCGTGACGCCGCCGAACGGTTGGCGCCGAATCGGCAGGATAGTGCGGTCGATCTCCCGATCACTCATCGGCCCGTGCCTCCTACGGTTGAGAGTTCGGGGGCCCTCGCTGAGTCAGATGCGTGGAGTGCAAGTCCACGGCGCCGATCGTACGGCCCGACCCGAGCAGGTCCGTCACCCGATGCAGGTGATATCGAGATGCGGCTCCCGAATTGCTGCCGTCAACGCGCAAGTCTTCTCGTGCGATTGGGTTGATGCGAGGTCGTGGAAGGACGGCACGATGGAAGAACGTGGGGACAAAAGGTGTAGGCGCAGTGTCCGTGACGGTTTCGAAGGAAGCCGCCATCGACTCGCGCGACGAGACGTCTGAGCGGCCGAAAGCAGCGTCGCGTTACAGCCCGGCCGAACGGGCCGCTCGTGGGAGGGCCGCACGCGGCGAGCTTCCACGCGCGGCGCACGGCACGTGGGACCCGGCTCCGGGGCGCAGAGACCCAATCGATCTTCTCGAGGCGCAGGGCGAGACACGACTGCCCGAGCTCGCCCCGATCCGATACGGGCGCATGCTCGTGTCGCCGTTCACATTCTTCCGCGGTGCCGCCTTCGTCATGGCGGCCGATCTCGCGGACGGGCCGCGGACCGGATTGCACTCCCAACTCTGCGGCGATGCGCATCTCTCGAACTTCGGCATCTTCGGCGCACCCGATCGAAGGCTCGTCTTCAGCATCAACGACTTCGACGAGACGCTGCCCGGACCGTTCGAGTGGGACGTGAAGCGGCTGGCGGCGAGCTTCGCGGTCGCGGGCCGCGATCGCGGTTTCAAGGAAGCGATTCGCCGCTCGATCGTGATGGCGACGGTACGTGAGTACCGCGAAGCGATGGCGCGCTTCGCGCAGATGCGTAACGTCGACGTCTGGTACACGCGCCTCGACGTCGCGGGCATCGTCAAGCAGCTTGGAGCAGCATCGCCGAGCAAGGAGATGAAGCGCTTCCAGACCGACGTCGCGAGAGCGCGCACGAAGGACAGCGTGCGGGCGCTCTCCAAGCTGTGTCGAACGGTCGACGGCGAGCTACGGATCGTCGGCGACCCGCCGCTGATCACGCCGATCGAGGACGTCGTGCCGGGTGCCGAGCAGCAACATCTGGAGGACGTCGTGCAGCGCATGATTCGCACGTATCAGCGCACGCTGCCGCAGGACCGGCGCAACCTACTCGCGAGCTACCGCTACGTGCACGCCGCGCGAAAGGTCGGTGGCGTCGGGAGCGTGGGCACGCGCTCCTGGATCTTGCTCATGATCGGACGCGACAACAACGACCCGCTGTTCCTCCAATTCAAAGAAGCACAGCCCTCGGTGCTCGAACCCTTCCTCGGCAAGAGCCAGTACGTCGAGCACGGGCAGCGCATCGTGGAGGGACAACGGATGATGCAGGCGGCGGCCGACGTCATGCTCGGTTGGGCGCGGATCGTCACGATCGACGGGGAGACGAAGGACTTCTACATCCGTCAGCTCTGGAACGCGAAAGGCTCGGCGGAAGTCGAGGAGATGGATTCGTCAGCGATGAAGGCCTACGGACGCGTTTGCGGTTGGACGCTCGCGAGAGCCCACGCGCGCTCGGGCGACCGAATTGCGATCGGCGCGTACCTCGGTAAGCGAGACGCCTTCGATCGCGCGATGGCGTCGTTCGCCGAGACGTACGCGGACCAAAACGATCGCGACTACCGCGCACTGCAAGACGCGGTAGCCTCCGGCCGCATCGTGGCCGAGCCGGACGTCTGATCAGCAGATCACACGTCCAACAGCGAGGCTTCGCTGAGTGAGCGACGTCCCCGTGACGGACGAGAAGACATGACCGCATGACCGTTCGCAGGATGGACAACGTCGGCATCGTCGTCGACGACCTACCAGCCGCGATTGCGTTCTTTCGCGAGCTCGGCCTCGAGCTCGAGGGGCAGGCCGTCATCGAAGGAGAGTGGGCAGGGCGCGTAACGGGACTCGGCGACCAACGCGTCGAGATCGCCATGATGCGCACGCCGGACGGCCAAAGCCGGCTCGAGCTATCGCGCTTTCTCGAGCCGTCAGTCGTCGCCGATCACCGGAACGCCCCGGTGAACGCGCTCGGGTACCTGCGGGTCATGTTCGCTGTGGACGACATCGACGACACGCTCGACCGGCTGCGTAGGCACGGCGCGCAGCTAGTGAGCAGCGAAGTGGTTCAGTACGAAGATTCGTATCGGCTCTGCTACATCCGCGGCCCTGGAGGCCTTCTGATCGGGCTAGCGCAAGAGCTCGGCTGAGCCGCGAACCGCATCACGCCCCAAGCAAGACGGGCGGTGCTGTCACTGCGATGCGTCTTCCATTTGCTCGGCACGTCGAATACTTCGATCGCGTACTCGCGACCGTGTGACAGAACACCTCCATGGTAAGGGTCGTGTCGATGCGACCCCCTCTTGCTAAAGAGGGGTTACTCTCCTCGCTCCGCAAGGAAGCGTGCCCAGCCCTAGACGCGCGTATATGAACCTACCGCGTCACTAGTGCGGTGACGTTAGACGAACGAATCGAAGATTTCGGCTCTGCCGCAACAGCGATGTTTGCGTTTCTTCACCTAGCCCGCAACGGTTCCCTGACGGTCAGCGGACCACCTCGAATGCGCGCATCATGTCGTTCTCCTCGTGCTCGAGGATGTGGCAGTGCCAGACGTACTGCGGGTTCGTAACGCCGGGCGGCAGCACGATCGTTCCCTCGTCCGGTAGCTCGAACCGTGCTCGGATCCGAGTGACCTCTCCTGGGTTGGCCTGGACGGTGTCCTTGCGCCCGTTTTCGTTTGGGGCGGCGGGGGTGGCTGGCCCCGTGTAGGTGATGGCCCGCGTCGCTGCGTCGTACGCAGCGACGTCGAAGGGCCGTCGGTCGAGCACCTCGAACGTGACGAGATGCAGGTGGATCGGGTGCGTGTCGGCGGTCGTGTTGACGAGGAGCCAGTCCTCGACCGCGCCTGCCGCCGGTCGCGTGGTGACGTCGGGCAGGTGCGTCTGCTCGTCGAGGTAGGGAGCGTCCTCGACGTTGAGGTGGATCGGCGCGCCCGTGAGCGGGTCGAGCGTCTCCGACAGGTGCTGCACACGTGTCACCGACGGTCCGGGCAGCGCCGGCAGCGCTGGCAGTTGCAGGTTGGCCGCCGGGGTCGTTGTGTCGGTTCCCTGCAGCGTGCGGTTGACGCGAATCTTCAGCAGCTGCGACAGCGTCGCGCGGCCGCCCATCGGGTAGGGCGCCCGGGCGTTGTTGGTGACGATGAAGGAGCGGTTCTGGTGGCCGGCGAAGTCGATGACGACGTCGGCGCGCTCGCCCGGGGCAATCAGAAGCGCCGTCAGCGGCACCGGTGCCCGCAGCAGTCCGCCCTCGGCACCGATCTGCGTGAACGGCAGCGGCAGGCCGCTGTTCTCGTCCGCGAACTGGAGGTTGTAGAAGCGCGACTGGGAGCCGTTGACGATCCGAAGCCGGTAGCGACGCGGCTCGACGTCGACGAACGGCCAGATCTTGGCGTTGATCACGGCGACGTCGCCGAAGAACTCGGGCACCCACTCGGGGTGATACGGGGTCACTCCCTGGCTCGGATAGAAGAGGCTGCCGTCGGCGTTGAAGGTCTTGTCCTGCAGCACGAGCGGGAGTTCGTACGGCCCCGCCGGCAGGCCGAGCAGGTTGTCTGCCTCGCCGGTGTCCTGGTCGTCGCGGATGAAGTAGATCCCGGCCAGCCCGGCGTAGACGTTCGTGCGAGTGTTGCCGAGTGCGTGGTCGTGGTACCAGATCATGCTCGCGCGCTGCTCGTTGTAGTAGGTGAACGTGTTCGTGATGTAGTGCGGCCCCGTTGCGCCGCCCTTCGTGAACCACTGCAGCGGCGTCCCGTCGAACTGCGGGTGGTTCTCGCCGCCGTGCAGGTGCGTCACCATCGGCACCGGATCTCCGGGCATAACCGCGCCCATCAACGTCGGGTCGTTGGGCAGGAACGCTCGATCGAGTTCGTTCCGCCACTCGATCGTCACCGAGGTATCAACGTTGTCATTCGGTCGCCGGGTCGCCTCGATCGTCGGACCCAGATACGGCAACCCCGCCTGTGGCCCATCCGACCAGTAGCCCCAGGTCTTCGTCGCGGGAAGGTCTGGGTGAAACCTCCAACTCGTCGATTCTCGTGCGGCGATTCTGAAGCTCTTGCCGCCGCCGCGGCCGTCAAGCACCGGCGGCACCGGCAAGGGCTCGACCCACCTCCGCAACCTCGGCGTCGACCCCGCCCCAACGGGCGCCGCAACCGCAAACGCGGTGTGACTACCAACCACGAGCCCGGCGCCGCCGATCGCTCCTCGCTGCAGGAGCTGCCGTCTCGTCAACATGATTCTCTCCCTTCGGTCTGCGGGGCGACGCTTTGCCCGCTGACCCCCTTGTCCACCTCCTGTCGTCGCGCCCTAAAATGACCACGTCCGCAAAACACGCACATCGGCAATTCCCCGCCGGCTTCTTGCGGAGGATGCGGTATTCGCAGCGCGTCTTAGACCGGTGTCGCGGTTCTGTGCAGAGGGCATGTCGCCTCAACGGATTACAGAAGATGGAGCCCTTATGGAGCCCGGTGGTCGCAACCGGTCGCAATTTGACCATGCGCTGCTCGCGGCAACCGGTGGCAGCCCACGGCAATGGTCTTGGCTTGTCTAAGCCCCTTTCGCCGAATCCGATTTGCGACCGACGGTTCGAGTCCGCCAGAGGGCTTTGCAAGAGCGCCGCATGCGGCGGTTCCCCTTCGATCGACTTGCTCGATCTCGATCGTGCGGTGCGGATCGAACCGTTGATGGCGCCGGCGCCGCGAGGTCGAACGGTCCGTCGACGATTCAACCGCGGCGAGAGTGTTCTCCTTACCGGTTCCGTCCTTGTGTGGTGACGGGACCCACAGCGGTTCTCTGTCGAGCGCGCGCTCGAGGCAGACGTCTTGGTGGCGGCGTTGGCTGCGGCGAGGCCGGCTCGACGTGGTCGCCGGCGATTCGTTCCACCATCGCGTCTGCGGCTGCGAGGCCTGCGTCGATCAGGTCGTGACCGGGCTGGCCCAGCATGACGCCGGTGATCGTCGTGCGCTTGCCGCTGATTGAGCGGATCGCCCGGAACGCGAAGCAGCCGCCCGCGGCTTCGTCGGAACCGGTCTTCACGCCGACGAAGCCGTTTCGACCGAGCAGCGTGTTGGTGTTGTGCACCGTGCCGGCCACGGGCAGCGTCGCACTCGATGTGGCGACCATGTTCGCGAATACGCGTAGACGCATGGCCTGGTCGACAATGCGCAGCTGGTCTGCGGCCGTCGAAACCGTCCCGTCGTCATAACCGCTCGGGTCGGTGTAGCGGGTGCGCGTCATCCCAAGCGCCTGCGCGGTCGCATTCATGTGTGCGACAAACCGCGCGACCGACCCGGAATCCCACCGCGCGAGGACGGCGGCGATGTTGTTCGCCGACGGCAGCAGCAGTGCTTGCAGTGCCTGCCGTTCGGTCAACTGCTCCCCGGCGGCGATCGGCACGACCGACTCCCGTTGACGGCTCCGGCGATCGGTGTCGACGACATCGGCACGCGTGAGCGTGATCGCCGGCCCGTCCTCCCCCACTCCGAGCGGATGGTCACGAAGGACGAGATACGCCGTCATCACCTTCGCGACGCTCGCGATCGGAGCCGCGTGCTGGTTCGGCCCTGCTTGAATCGGCGACCGGCCGATCTCGACGGCGGCTTGACCGTACGCAGGCCACACAGTGGCGGGCACTGCTCCGCCGCGCGCAGCCCGCTCTTCCGTTGGAGCGACGTCACCGGGTAATGCGGCCGGGGGTGACGCGGACGAAAACAATTGGTACGCGAGGGATGCGGTCGCGACGATGACGACCAGCAGGCCGGCGAAGCGGATCGGGCGGAGCCGAATCGAGTGAGATGTCGGTCGCGCTTGCTGACTGTGGCTCATCCTCCGAGACTTGCCGCCCGCGTGTTGCGAGCGCGTATCGGGTTTTCGATATTCCGGCGATATGCCGTGGCTCTAGCATCGGGGGCGTGCGCGTGTTGATCGTCGAGGACGAGCCGTACATGGCGGAAGCCGTCCGCGACGGCTTGCGCCTTGAAGCGATCGCCGCCGACATCGCAAACGACGGCGAGTCCGCTCTGAAGCTCCTGCGGGCCAACGCCTACGACATCGCCGTCCTCGACCGGGACATCCCCGGCCCTTCCGGTGACGAGATCGCAAAGCGGATCGTCGCCTCCGGCAGCGGCATGCCAATCCTGATGCTGACTGCTGCCGACCGCCTGGACGACAAGGCAACGGCGTTCGAGCTCGGCGCCGACGACTACCTCACGAAGCCATTCGAGCTCCGAGAGCTCGTACTCCGTCTCCGAGCGCTCGACCGCCGGCGCGCGCACAACAGGCCACCGGTGCGGGAGATCGCCGGGCTGCGGCTCGATCCGTTCCGTCGCGAGGTCTACCGCGACGGCCGCTACATCGCCCTGACCCGCAAACAGTTCGCAGTGCTTGAAGTTCTGGTCTCCGCCGAAGGCGGTGTCGTCAGCGCCGAAGAACTACTGGAGCGGGCGTGGGACGAGAACGCGGACCCGTTCACCAACGCTGTGCGCATCACGGTCTCGGGATTGCGCAAACGCCTCGGCGAACCGTGGATCGTCGCCACAGTGGCCGGCGTCGGCTACCGCATCGACACTCAATCAGAGTCGGGTCGGGAGCGGCGAGACCGTGCATAGAGCCCCCGGATTGAGCGTTCGCCTCAAGCTCACGCTCAGCTACGCCGGCTTCCTCATGCTCGCCGGCGCCGTGCTGCTCACCGCCGGCTATTTCTCGCTCTCGCGCGGCGTGCACCCTGGTGTGATCTTCGTCGTGGAGAGCCATGCCGCGTTGCTGCGCTACTTCGCGCCGATTGCGGCCATCGTGATGACGTTCCTGCTCGTGTTCGGTCTCGTCGGCGGGTGGCTACTCGCCGGCCGCATGCTCGCGCCGCTGACACGCATTAGCGACGCGACGCGGATGGCCGCGACCGGATCGCTCTCCCACCGCATCGAATTGGAAGGTCGTCAGGACGAGTTCCGCGAGCTCGCCGACAGTTTCGATGCGATGCTCGCGCGACTCGAAGCGCACGTCGCCGAACAGCAGCGATTCGCAGCCAACGCGTCCCACGAGCTACAAACGCCGCTGGCGATCACACAGACACTTCTCGACGTCGCCCACAACGATCCGAACCGCGACGCCACGGAGCTCGTCGATCGGCTACGTGCCGTGAACGCGCGAGCGATCGGCGTGACGGAGGCACTGCTCCTTCTCAGCCGCGCCGACCAACGTTCCTTCACCCGGGAAGACGTCGACCTGTCGCTAGTGGCGGAAGAAGCCGCCGAAACGCTCCTCCCCCTCGCCGAGAAACGCGGCATCACCCTCGAGACCTCCGGCGAGGTCGCCCGCGCAATCGGCTCGCACGCGCTCCTGCTGCAGCTCACGACGAACCTCGTGCACAACGCGATCGTCCACAACCTGCCCGAGCACGGCAGCGTGTGGATCACGACAAGCGTTCACGCCGACAGTGCAGTGCTCGCCGTCGAAAACACCGGCCAGAGACTCACCCCCGGGGTCGTCGCGACGCTCGCGGACCCGTTCCAGCGCGGCGCAGCGCGCATACGGAGCGACCACGCAGGCGTCGGCCTCGGCCTCGCGATCGTCAAGAGCATCACCCAAGCGCACGACGGAAAGCTTGCGCTCGCACTGCGGCCCGAAGGTGGGCTCCAAGTGACGGTCGAGCTGCCAATCGCGCGGCGCGCCGACACCAATACCAATGCGCTTTCACTCGCCGGCCGGCCTCCCCATGTCCAAGGAGAGACGTGACGAATGACGATTTGCTTTGTCGAGCCGTGAGTCGTCGCCGATCACCGGACGCCACGGTCAACGCTCTCGGGTACCTGCGCGTCATGTTCGCCGCGGACGACGTCGACGACACGCTCGACCGGCTGCGTAGGCACGGCGCGCAGCTAGTGAGCAGCGAAGTGGTTCAGTACGA
>JBKPRX010000132.1:0-23652 GCA_046734795.1 Actinomycetota bacterium | reverse complement strand
CCGCCAGCGTCTCGCGCAGCGCCGCGCGACCCGTCGGCAGCGTGCCCGCAAAGAGCTCGTGATCCTGCGGAAAGCCCGCCTGGCCCGAGAACGCCTCTTGCCACACCGGCGCGTCGAGTCGCTCCGCGAGCGCGACGAGCGCTGCCCATCCTTCGACAGTGTCGTTGGCCGCACCCGCGACGAACGCCGGCGAGCGCGCGCCGGCGAGCAGATCCGCAAGTGCATCGACCGACTCTTGGTCGACGGCAAGCGGACGCAGCACGCGCGCGGCCGCCGCCGCCTCGTGCGGCTCACCGGCTTCGGCGAGCCAGTCGTCCATCGGCACGACGACGATGGCAGGCCCGCGCTTCGTCTCGGCCTCGTGATACGCACGCGCGATCGCCCCGACGACGTCAGCCGCTCGCGGCGGCTGGTGGAACCACACCGGGTACGTGCCCGCAAGACCTTCGAGGCGGCCGGCGAGGAAAGGCTCGAACGCGAGATGCCGCCGGTCCTGCTGGCCGACGACGACGACGAGGGGGGTCCGGTTGACGCGCGCGGTCGCGAGCGCGTTGACCGCGTTGCCTAGACCAGCCGTCGTGTGGAGCAACACGAACGACGGTCGGCGCCGCGCGAGCGCGTACCCGCTCGCCATCCCGACAACCGCGCCTTCGTGCAGACCGAGCACGAAGCGGAAGTCGTCCGGCAGGCCGCCGAGGAACGGCACCTCGGTCGAGCCCGGATTCGAGAAGAGCTCCGTCAGTCCGAGACGCCGCAGAAGCTCGAAGGCCGCCTCACGGACGGTCGCGCGTGCCACGCGCCGGAGCCTACTTGCGGCGGCGGAACGGCTTCGTGACGAGGTGGAGCAAGGCGCGCAGTCCGAGCCGGAGGCCGTGCACGGGCGCTGCCTGCGGCGGAGGCGCAGGCGCCGCTTCGACGCCTTCCGCGGCAGCCGGGGCTGCGAGCTGCGCGCGCAGGCAGTCGGCAAAGCTTTGAGTCAGCTGCGCGGCCACGGACGGGATGACTCCGCGTCCGTACTGCGCGACCGAGCCAGACAGCGCGAGATCCGTGACGATGTCGACGCGGGTGCCGCCGTTCTGCGGCACGAGCGTCGATTCGATCGTCGCCTGCGCGCTGCCACGACCGCGCGACTCGCGCGCTTTCGTCGAAAGAACCGCTCGTCGTGCGGCTTCGTCGGCCGTCTCGCGTTCGATGTCCGCATCGAAAGACAAGGAAATCGGCCCGAGCTTCACCGCGACCTTCGCCTTCCAATGATCGTCGTCGATCGTCTCCGCGAGCTGCGCGCCCGGCATGCACGGGATCACGCGCGGAACGTCCATCAGGAGCTCCCACGCCTGTTCCGGCGGAGCCGGAACCTCGAACGAGTTCTCGATCTTCACGCTGGCACCGACGAGGACGCACGCCTCGGCTTCGACCCTTGCATTACCTGGATCAGCTCGCCGGCAATCGCGACCGCAACCTCTTCGGGGCTACGCGCGCCGATGGAGAGACCAATCGGCGCATGGACGCGAGCGAGCTGCTCGTCCGTCACGCCTTCCGCGCGCAGGAGCTCGTTGCGATCGGCGGTCGTCTTGCGACTGCCCATGGCGCCGATGTAGCCGGCCTCGCTGCGGACCGCTGCGGCGAGAATCGGCACATCGAACTTGTGGTCGTGAGTGAGCACCACGATCGCTGTGCGCGCGTCGATCGGCGCCGTCGCAAGGAACTCATCGGGCCAGCTGACGACGAGCTCGTCCGCATCCGGAAACCGCTCGCGCGTCACGAAGCGCGCGCGCGCATCGCACACAGTCACGTGATAGCCGAGAAAGCGACCGACGCGCGTAACCGCAGCCGCGTGATCGACCGCGCCGAAGACGTACATGTGCGGACGCGGTCGAAACGAAGAGACGAAGCGCCCGTCCGCAAGCTCGGTGTCGCCGACGGCGTCGTCGTAGAGGAGCTCCTTCTTTCCCGCATTCGCCCCTTCGACATCGACTGCGAGCGCAACCGGCCGCTCCTGTGCGATCGCTTCGCTCAGCGGTGCGAGCAACTGTGGATCGAGACGGTCGACGAAGATGTGCACCGTTCCGCCGCAGGCAAGTCCGACCTCGAACGCCTCTTCGTCTGCGATGCCGTAGGTGACGAGCCGTGGCGCGCCGCCGCGCAACACGTCCTGCGCCTCCTCGTAGACAGCCGGCTCGACGCAACCGCCCGTCACCGAGCCGGCGACCTCGCCGCGTTCCGAGACAGCCATGACTGCGCCCGGGTCGCGCGGGGCCGAGCGCTCGGTTGCGACGACGGTGGCCGTCGCCACGCTCAGGCCTTCGGCGGCCCAGCGCTCGAGCGTCGGCAGGACTTCCTTCACGTGCGAGCCGAGGCGAACCGCGCCGGGTCGGCATCGAATCGCATCCGGCAGTGGTCGCAGCAGAAGTAGTACGTCATTCCGTCGTACAGGCTAGTCGGCGCGGCCTGGACTACGACGGTCATGCCGCAAACCGGGTCGACGGCCTCGGCGTGGGCGGGCGCGCGGGCCGGCAGCGGACGCGCATGCCGCCAGGCGACGAGCTCGGCGAGGACGGCGACCCCGATCTCCTCCTGAGTGCACGGGCCGAGGTCGAGACCGGCCGGGCTCCGGACGCGCGCGAGCTCTGTCTCGGAGACCCCACGCGCGCGCAGGGCCCCGAGCACCGCCGACGCGCGACGCGAGCTCGCGACGAGCGCGACGTAGTCGGTCTGCAGCGCGAGCGCATCCGCGAGCGTGTCCTCGTCGCGCGTTCCCATCGACGCCACGACAACGGCGTCTGCACGTTCCACGAGCTCGCCCGTCACGCGCCAGCCGATCGTGCGCGCGAGCTCTGCGAGCGTTCGCGCCGCAGGGCCGTCGCCGACAACCGCGAGGAGCGGTGCGGGCAGAGTGGGCTCGACGAGCACCTCGACGGTGCCCTCCGACGCACACGCGCTCTCGGCGCTGACGACGTCCTCGCCCTCGGCCACTTCGGTTCCCGGCGGGCCGATGCGTACGAGCCGCGGCCTGCCTTCGGCGAGCGCGCGCAGAGCCTCGCGGAGGACGATCGGCTCCGAGCACGCACCGCCGATCCATCCGTGGAGCGCACCGTCCTGCGTCACGAGCGCGCGATCTCCGCGCCGCGCCGATGCGGGTCGTTGCACGCTCACGACGGTCGCGAGCGCAAACGGCTCACCGGCTTCGGCGAGCTGCGCCGCCTCGACGAGGACGTCCTGCGGACGCGATGTCACTGCGCGAGGCCTGCCTCGCTCAGCGCCTCCCAGACCTTGTCGGGCGTCGCGGGCATCTCCAGCTTGCGCACTCCTGCGTGTGCGAGCGCGTCGACGACCGCGTTGATGTACGCAGCAGGGGAGCCGACGGTGGCGGACTCGCCGACGCCCTTCGCGCCGATCGGGTGGTGCGGCGAAGGCGTCACCGTCTCGTGCAACTCGAAGTGCGGCGTCTCCCACGCAGTCGGAATCAGGTAGTCCATGAAGTTGGAGCCGATGCAGTTTCCTTCCTCGTCGAACGTGATCAGCTCCATCGCGGCCATCGCGTAACCCTCGGTGAGGCCGCCCATGATCTGCCCCTCGACGATCATCGGATTGATGCGCACGCCGCAGTCGTCGACGGCGAGAACGCGCATCGGCTTCCATTGCCCCGTGCCGCGATCGACCTCGACCACGACCGCATAGGTGCCGAACGGGAACGTCATGTTCGGCGGGTCGTAGTACTTCACGCCTTCGAGCCCCGCGTCCATGCCTTCCGGCAGGTCGGCGGTATACGCGGCGAACGCGAGATCCTGAATCGTCTTTTTCTTCTCCGGGACGCCCTTGACGGTGTAGCTCTCGCCGTCCCACTCGAGATCGTCCTCCGAGACCTCGAGGAGATGCGCTGCGATCTTCCGCGCCTTCTCGCGAAGCGTGCGCGAGATCACCGCCGTTGCGGCACCTGCAGTCGGCGTCGAGCGGCTGGCGTAGGTTCCGAGGCCGTACGGCGTGTTGTCGGTGTCGCCTTCGACGACGAGGACATCTTCGGGTGGAATGCCAAGCTCGTTCGCGACGATCTGCGCGAACGTCGTCTCGTGTCCTTGTCCCTGCGACTTGACGCCGAGCTTGAGGATCGCCTTGCCCGTCGGGTGCACGCGCAGCTCGGCGGAGTCGAACATCTTGAGCCCGAGGATGTCGTAGTCCTTCGCGGGCCCTGCACCGACGACCTCGGTGAAGCTCGCGAGACCGATCCCGATCAAACGACCTTCTTCTTCGCGTAGCCGGCGCTGCTCCTCGCGCAGCTTGTCGTAGCCGAGCTCCTGCAAAGCGACATCGAGTGCGCGCTCGTAGTCGCCCGAGTCGTAGATGAACCCCGTTGCCGACTGGTACGGGAACTGGTCCGGCCGGATGAAGTTCTTGCGTCGGAGCTCCGCCGGATCGATGCCGAGCTCGTATGCAGCCGTCTGCACGAGCCGCTCGATGAGGAACGACGCCTCGGTGACACGGAACGAGCAGCGGTAGGCAACGCCGCCCGGCGCCTTGTTCGTGTAGGCGCCGTCGCAGACCACGTGCGCCGCCGGCAGGTCGTATGAGCCGGTGACGATGTGGAAGAGGCCGGCCTTGAGCTTCGTCGGCTGCGCGTCGGCGTACGCGTAGCCCTGGTCGGAGAGCATCTTCACGCGCAGGCCGAGCATCTTTCCCTCGTCGTCGAGCGCGAGCTCGCCCTTCATGTGGAAGTCGCGCGCAAAGCCCGTCGAGATCAAGTTGCCGGTTCGATCCTCGACCCACTTCACGGGGCGGCCGAGCAAAAGCGACGCAGCCGTAGCGACGACGTAGCCGGGATAGACCGGAACCTTGTTGCCGAAGCCGCCGCCGATGTCGGGCGAGATGATCCGGATCTTCTGCTCCGGCAGACCGGCGACGAGCGCAAAAACGGTGCGGTGCGCGTGCGGCGCCTGCGAGGTCATGTAGATCGTCGCTTGTCCGGTGACGGGATCGAGGTCCGCGATGCAACCGCAGCACTCGAGCGGAGCCGGATGCGAGCGCGGATAGTGCGTCTCGAGCGAGACGACGCGCGCTGCGTCTGCGAACGCGCGCTCGGTCGCGTCCATGTCTCCCGACTCCCAGTGGTAGATGCGGTTGTCGGGCTGGTCTTCCTTGTCGTCGCGAATGATCGGCGCGCCGGCTTCGAGCGCAGCCTGCGGGGTCGTGACGACGGGCAACGGGTCGTAGTCGACGTCGATCAGCTCGAGCGCGTCGTGTGCGGCGTATGGATCTTCTGCCACGACGCACGCAACTTCTTGTCCCTGCATGCGCACCTTGTCGGTCGCGAGCACCGCTTGCGTGTCACCGGAGAGCGTCGGCATCCACGCGAGGTTGTGCTGCGCAAGGAGCTCGCCGGTGACAACCGCGACGACACCTGGATGCTCCTGCGCGCGCGAGGTATCGATCGAGTTGATCCGCGCGTGTGCGAACGGGCTGCGCAAGATCGCCATGTGCAGCATGCCCGGCAGCTTGATGTCGTCGAGGTAGTTGCCCTGCCCGCGGATGAAGCGTGCATCCTCGACGCGCTTGACGCTCTGCCCGAGCCAACGGTTCGGCTTCGTCTCGACTGCCATCTACGCCTCCGCGAGCTTGTTGGCCGCCCACTGGACGGACTTGACGATGTTCTGGTAGCCGGTGCAGCGGCAGAGGTTGCCGGAGAGCGCCCAGCGGATCTCTTCCTCGCTCGGGTTCGGGTTCTCCTTCAGGAGCGCGCTCGAGACGAGCATCATCGCCGGCGTGCAGAAGCCGCACTGGAGTCCGTGCTCGGTCGTGAACCCCTCCTGGATCGCGTGCAGCGCGCCGTTCTGCGCGAGGCCTTCCACAGTCGTGATCTCACGACCGTTTGCCTGCACGGCGAGGAACGTGCACGACTTGATCGGCGTGCCGTCGACGAGCACCGTGCACACACCGCAGCTCGTCGTGTCGCAGCCGACGTGCGTACCGGTAAGTCCGAGCGTCTCGCGCAGGAAGTGCGCGAGGAGAAGCCGCGGCTCAACATCTGCGCTGCGCGGCTGGCCGTTGACGGTCACGTCGATGTTCATGCAGCTCCTCCCGCTTCCTCGCCTGTCGGCCCGCCGGGCTTGTCGCGAAGCTCGTCCATCACGCCTTCGATCGTCTCTTCGCCGCTGAACGTCTCCGGCGCGCCTTCCTCGCCGCCCACGCTCTCTTGCGCGCGCGGCACGTCGTCGCCGCTTGCGTCACCGCCGAGAGTGACGTTCTCGCCGCAGCTCGGGCACTGCACGACGTTCCCGACGGGCGCGACCGCGTGCTGACCGAGCTCCTCCGGCAATTCCGCGCCGCAATTCGGACACCGCTCGTCAGGCATAGCTCCTCCTATGACTGCGCCGCCGCAGCCGCAGCACGCAGTCCGCGCTCGGTGAAGACGCGCACGACATTGCGTTTGTACTCGACGCTGCCGCGAAGATCGGCTTGAGGCTCGGCGGCCTTCGCAGCGAGCTCGGCAGCGCCGTGAATCGCCTCGTCGTCGAGTGCGTTGCCGACGAGTGCTTGCTCCGCTTCGGCCGCGCGGATGTTGGTCGCGCCGACGCCGGTCAGCGCGATGCCGGCCTGCGCGACGCTGCCGTCGTCGAACGAGAGCTGAACCGCGACGGCCGCCGTCGCAAAGTCGCCGACCTTGCGCTCAAGCTTCAAGTACGCGCCGCCCGACCGTTGCGCCGACGCAGGGACGCGAATCTCGGTCACGATCTCCGTCGGCTCGAGCGTCGTCGTGAACGGGCCCTGGAAGAAGTCGTCGATCGGGATCGTCCGCTCACCGCTTGCGCCGCGCGCGACGAGTTCAGCGCGCGTTGCGAGCAGTGCCGAGCCCCAATCGCCCTGTGGATCGGCGTGCGCGACCGAGCCGCAGAGGGTGCCGAGGTTCCGCACGATCGGGTCGGAGACGAGCCGCGCCGTGTCGGCAAGCATCGGCCATCGAGAGCGCAATACATCCGACTTTTCGGCGTCCTTATGACGTACGAGCGCGCCGATGCGCAGCGACCCGCCCTCGTCCGCCAAGCCGTCGAGACCGCCGATCCGGTTGATGTCGACAAGGTGCGACGGCGACGCGAAGCGCAACTTCAAGAGCGGGATCAGGCTTTGGCCGCCGGCAAGAACCTTGGCTTCGTCGCCGTGCTGCTTCAGAAGCTCGAGCGCTTCCTCGAGCGAATCTGGTGCCGAGTAGTCAAAAGGCGGTGGATACATCTGGCCAGGTCGCCAAGACCGATCATACGACGCTTCTGATCGGCTTGGCAACGAACGCTACGTACGATGTCGGGATGCGGTTTTCGTCGGTCGAAGATCTCGAGCGGACACTCCGCGAGGCGGACTACCTACCGGATCGCGGGCTTGCGACCGCGATCTACCTCGCGCTCTCGTTGCGACGGCCGCTCCTGCTCGAAGGTGAGGCGGGTGTCGGTAAGACCGAAGTTGCAAAGACACTCGCGCGCCTTTTGAACGCGGAGCTGATTCGTCTTCAGTGCTACGAGGGGATCGACGCGTCGCAAGCGCTGTACGAATGGGATTACGCGCGGCAGCTTCTCTACACGCGCGTCCTGCAGGCCGACGAGATCCCTGCGCGCGACCACGTGTCGGAGCTCTACGGGCCGGACTTCCTCGTCGAGCGACCGCTCTTGCGCGCGATTCGCGCGGGTACGGGTGCCGTGCTGCTCGTCGACGAGCTCGACCGCGCAGACGACGAGTTCGAGGCGTTCCTGCTCGAGGTCCTCTCCGACTACAGCGTCAGCGTGCCCGAGCTCGGAACGATCGTTGCGACCGATCCGCCGATCGTGATCGTGACCTCCAACCGCACACGCGAGCTGCACGACGCGCTCAAGCGCCGGTGCCTCTACCACTGGATCGAGTATCCGGACCTCGAGCGCGAGGTCGAGATCGTGCGGCTCCGCGCACCCGAAGTGTCCGCCGAGCTCGCACGTTCAGTCGCCGAGGCGGTCGCACAGCTGCGCGAGCTCGGACTCGTCAAGCCCCCCGGCGCCGCCGAGGCGATCGACTGGGCACGCGCGCTCGCAGTTCTCGGTGCGGACGAAGCGCGCGGCGAGGCTGCGCTCGAGACACTCGGTTGGGCGGTGAAGAACCGCGACGACCTCCGAGTCGCAGCGGCCGCGCTGACCGGTGACTGACGCCGACGCAACGCTCGTTCAGTTCGCGCGCGAGCTGAGACGCGAGGGAATCTCCGCAGGAACGGGCGCCGTCACCGACTTCTGCCGCGCCGCGGCGCTCGTCGGCCCGATCGATCTCTATTGGGCCGGCCGCGCGACGCTCGTCGCGCGGAAGGACGACATCGCGACCTACGACCGCGTCTTCCGTTCGTTCTTCGGCGGCTCGTCGCCTCCACCGCCTCCGGCGGAGGTCGTGCGGACTCGGCTCGTCGACGTCAGCTCGGCCGAAGACGAAGGTGAAGGCGAGACCGCAGAGGCGGAGACGCAGGTCGGACTCGCGAGCCGCATCGAGCTCCTGCGTGAAAAGCGGTTCGACCTGTGCACGCCCGAAGAGCTCGCCGAGCTCTCGGCCTACGCGCGCCGGCTCGTTGCGGCGCTTCCCGACCGCCGCAGCCGCCGCCGCCGATCCGCACGCCGCGGCCCGCTCGACGTGCCGCGCACCTTGCGCCGTTCGCTTCGGACCGGCGGCGATCCCTTCGTGCGCCACCATCGCGAGCGCCGAGCGGTCCCGCGACGACTCGTGCTCCTCCTCGACGTCTCGGGCTCGATGGCGACGTATTCGCGGGCGCTCCTCGTGATCGCGCACGCGCTCGTGCAGACACGCCCGCTGACGGAAGTCTTTTGCTTCGGCACGCGGCTCACATCGGTGACCCACGCGCTTCGGACACGGAACGCCGACGACGCTTTGCGCGAGCTCTCCGGCGACGTCGTGGACTGGGAAGGCGGGACCCGCATTGGCGAATCGCTCCGGGCCTTCCTCGACGGCTCGGGACATCGGACGACGGCGCGCGGCGCGATCGTGATCGTCTACTCCGACGGTCTCGACGTCGGAGATCCGGATGTCCTGCGCTCGCAGATGGAACGCCTGTCTCGCCTCGCCCACCGCGTGATCTGGCTCAACCCGTTGAAGCAAGACGAGGCGTACGAGCCGCTGGCTCGCGGCATGGCGGCCGCGCTCCCGCACGTCGACGTCTTCGCGAGCGGTCACAACTTCTCGACCTTCGAAGCCGTCCTTCCGTCATAGCCCTCGAATATTTCGGGCCTCACCATCGTTTCAACGGTGGAGAGATCGAACGAGGGAGGACATCGTGCTTCGACTTCACGCACGATCGCGCGGGGATGCAAAGCTGGACCGAATCCGAGCGGTACCGCTTTTCCGCGGACTGACGACGGAGGAGCTCGAAGCTGTGGCGCATGAGGCTGACGAGATCGCCGTTCCTGCAGGGCGCGAGTTGATCCGACAGGGCGCGCTCGGTCACGAGTTCGTCGTCTTGCTCGACGGCGAGGCGATCGTCGAACGGGCCGGCGAGCTCATTTGCAGGCTCGGACCCGGCGACTACGCGGGCGAGGTGGCGCTCCTGACAGATCGCCGCCGCTCGGCGACGGTCACGACGACGACGCCCGCGCGGGTGCTCGTCATCGGCGACTACGCGTTCCGCCGCCTGGTCGCCGCGGTCCCCGGACTGGCCGCCAAGCTTCTGCCGGGCTTCGCGCAGCACCTCGCTGCGTAGCTTCGCCCGCACGACGAAGGGCGGGGAAGACTGCCATCTTCCCCGCCCGGGAGCCCGTCGCGTGTAGCCGGTTACTTCACGATCGTGATCGCGAGCCTGATCGCCGGCAGCTGGTATCCGAGCGCAAGGCCCGGAACGTCACGCGCGTACGTGAGGACCGGAACCATTCCGTACGGCGTATTCGGATACGACGGCTGCTGCGTATAGAGCAGCGGGTACATGTCGATCAGGTGCGTTCCCGGACCGCCGGTCGCCCAGAGGTTCATGACCACGTCGCCGTTCGAGTTGAAGCCGCACCCGTAGCCGATGTAGCTGTTGTCGTAGTCGACCGCGATCGTATTGTCGAGCTGCGTCCAGCCGACGCCCTTGAGATGGACCGTGAAGTGCTGGCCCTCCTTGAGCCTGAGCGCCGACATGCCGACGAAGCTGCGCTTGACGAAGAACGGGACCTGCGCTTTCACCTGACCGTTCTGCAGGAGCTGCACGACGTGCCAGCCACCGAGGCCGTCGGGAATCGTGACGTCCTTCTGCACCGTTCCGTCGGCTGCGGCCGTCGCGTTTCCGAGCGGCACGGAGACGAAGCTCCAGCACGTGCCGCTGCAGTTGACGCGGTTGCCGACGACCGTCGACCATTCCACGTCGACCGGCGCGTTTGCCGTGAGCCCGGACGCCGTGACGCTCGCCTTCGAAGCAACGACGCCGCTCGTCTTGTCGAGGCGCGCTACCGCGGAGTTCGATGCATTGAGGCCGGTCGCCGCGAGGGTCGTCTTCGCGTCGAGCGTCGGCGCGACGTTGGCGGGCCAGTCGAAGTGCGGCTTCGGCGCGCCCGCATCCTTCGTGACGTCGAACCTGAAGCTGTAGCCCGTCGCCCACGGAATCGGCGACTGCTCGATGTTGAGGTAGTGGTAGCTGATCGCGTCGGCGATCACGATCGTGTGCCGGCCGACTGGACCCGCGGCGCGGATCTTCATCACCGCTGTTCCGCGCGTCCAGTTCGCCATCACGGCGCCGACGTACTTGTTGTCCCACATCAGCGAGGCGCCGCCTTCGTAGAGCGACGCGCCGAGGCCCTTGTACGTGACCGTGATCGGCGTGCCGATCGGGCCTTTAGCGACGCTGATCTTCGCGGAGCGCGCGACGAGGAATCCGGTGCGCGCGTACTGCACGCCGGTCACGACGGCGTAGACATCGTGGATGCCGCCGAAGTCGTCAGGCGCCTTCAACGTGGTGACAAATGCACCGTTCGCGTCCGTCTTCGCCGTTCCGAGGACGACGTTGATCTTGTCCGCCTTGCGGCCGAGATAGTCGACGCTGTCGGGCCTCGCGTCGACGACCCACGTCACGTTGGAGGTATTCCACACAATCGAGACGTCGCTGCTCGCGGGTAGCCCGCTGCCGGCGAGCCTGAACGTCTTGCCGGCGACGCCCGTGTCGGGCGTGGCCGTCAGGTTCTTGAGCTCGGCCGCCGGCTTGAATGCCGGGGCGAGCGGACCCGGAAGCGCGGCGACGTCGGAAAACACGGGTGCCGCCAGCGCCTTGGTCTCCGCCATCGCCGCTGTCGGAAGAAGTAGGGCGCCGGCAAGGAGCGCGCCGAGGACGGCGAGTCGCCTGCGCCTCGTTTCTGTCGTGAGGATCTTCGCTTTCATCGGTGGCTCCCTGGGTCGTAGCGCTCGCGCGCCGGTGGTGGTCACTGCGACGCATGCTCGGCGCGCCGAGGGGGCCAAGCATCGGGGCGAAACCCGGCAACGCGCTACGGCTTTCCCGTAGCGGATTTCGGGGTTCTCACGAAGGTCTCACCGGCGGGCGAGCGCGAGCATCCGAAAGCAAGAAATGAAGTTGGCGGAGGCCCCGATGGCGCTCCGCGGACGCGAGAGGAGCCTCCAGTGAAACACCTCCGAGCACCCGCAGTCTTGATTGGAGCGCTGGCCGTTGCAGGAATCGCCGCGGCGGTCGCTCTGGCAGGAAGCACAGCTGCCTTCACGGCGAGCTACGCCGGGAAGGCGACCGAGAAGGTCGATGGCCAGACGGTCACCGCGCTTGCGAAAGGCGTCGGCGCCGGCAACTTGATCGGCAAGGGCTCGATCACGGGCACCGTCGTCGGCAACACCTCTGATCCGCCTTGCGCGCCGTTCGGCGGCCCGGGCGTGATCACAGGAACGAAGGGCAAGTTGAACGTCACCGTTCTCCCGTCGTCGCGCGCTTGCGCCGCCGGCGAGGACGACCGCGACAACATCTCGTTGTCGGGGACAGTCAAGGTCAAGAGCGGCACCGGTAAGTTCGCGAGATCCGGAGGATCGTCGCTGCACTTCAGCGGGCACTACGACCGTCAGAGCGGCGAGTTCACGGTGAAGCTGACCGGCGCGCTCAAGGTCTGAGCGAAGGGGGCGCAAAGGAAATGAACAAGATCCTCGTCGCGGCTCTCGTGGCCGGGCTCGCGCTCACCGCGCTCCCGGCTGCGTTGGCCGACAACGATCCATTCCCATCGACGAAACAGGCTGACGTCTTCGTCTCGGGCCAGACCGTGACGCCGGACGGCGCGATCAGCAACTTTTTCGCGCCCGGAACAAACGTCATCTTCCGCGCGCATGCGGTCGATGCGAAGACCGGGAAGGCGCTCACGAAGTCGGCGGACGTCCGGTACTTCTACGTCCAGCTCCCCGACGCCTCGACAGTGAAGATGAAGTACGACCCGAAAGCTGCCGGAGCGAACGGCATCTATGCCTGGACGGGAAGCTGGAAGGTGCCGGCGAACTACCCAACGGGGCCGGTCCCGTTCAAGCTCTGGGTCCGAACGAACTCGAACCGCTACGGCCTCTTCGTCCAGATGCCGGTTCCGACGGCCACGCTGACGATCACGACGACGCCGCAGAATCCGTTCGGCGCCGGCCCGGCCGCACCGACGGTGACTGAGGCGAAGGATCTCGTCATCAACGCCGACACGGTCAACGGCACGCGCCCAAACGGTGCGGCGCCGCGGCCGGTCGGTTGCACGCAGTCGAACGTCTTCAAGCGCGGCGAGCAGCTCGTCGTTCGCGCCTGGGGCTACGAGAACGCAACCGGCACCCTGCTCTCGAACGACAACGTCACCGACGCCCACTTCGCGCTCTCCGGTGTCAGCGACGTAAAGCTCAACTGGGGCGCGCACGGCACTGCGCCGAACAGAGTCTTCTTCTGGGCAAATGCCGTGATCGTCCCGACCACCTATCCGCTCGGTGACGTCACCGTGAAGATCGCGTACACGACGACGAGCGGTAAGAAGGGCACCCTCGATTACCCCGTCACGATCATCCCGTAGGTGTCCCTCCTGGGCCCGCGAGGAGCATCAACGCTCCTCGCGGGCTTCTTTCTTCGGCGGCGCGTCCGTCGCTGCAGCGTTGCTCGCGGCTGTGACGTTCGCGCTCGGCGCAAGCGCAGCCGTCTCGCCGACCGTCCGCATCTCGCTCGTGCACTTCGCGCACGGCTGCCACGTCTGGAGCTTCGCGAACCACCAGGCAGCGAACGCGACTGTCACGGTCAAGCCGGGCACGCGGATCGAGCTTCGCATTTCGTGCCCGATGAGCTTCGAGCTCTCGCAGACCGCCGGGCCGAAGCTTCCGCTCGCTGACCCCGTCCTGGCCCCGGGGACGACGCGCGTGCTCGTCTTCAAGACACGCGGTGTCTACCGCTTCGCGGCAAGGAACCTGCAGTCGTCGAGCGACGCGGGTTTGCAGACGCTCGGCGAGGACCACACGCCGACGCTTACGGTCCGCGTCGGCTAGGGGCGACGCGGGCGAGTCGCGCGACTCGCGCCGGCAGCCACCAGTTCCAGCCGCCTAGGATCGCCATCGACGCGGGCACGAGCACGATCCGGACGACAGTCGCGTCGAGGAGGATCGCCAGCGCGAGCCCGAGGCCGAACTCCTGGAGCGCCGCGACGCGACCGGCGACGAAGCCCGAGAACGCGGCGATCATGACGACCGCAGCCGCCGTGACGATCCGGCCGGTTCGCTCGAGGCCTTCGGCGACCGCGAGTCGGTTGTCGCCGGTCCGGTCCCACGCCTCGCGCATGCGCGAGACCATGAAGACCTCGTAGTCCATCGACAGGCCGAAGAGTGTCGCGAAGAGGAAGATGGGCACCCAGCCCTCGATCTGATCCGTCCGGTAGAGGCCGAGCGCGTCGGCGCCCACACCCCACTGAAACGAAACGACGAGCAGCCCATAGGCCGCCGCGACGGCGAGGCTGTTGAGTATCACCGCCTTCAACGGCAGAAGCAGCGAACGGAACGCGCGCACGAGGAGCAAGTACGTGAGCAGGAGCACGCAGGGCACGAGCCAGACGAAAGCGTCGTACGAGCGCGACAGAAAGTCCACGCCCTGCGCGGGCGGTCCGCCGACGTAGACGCGAGCTGTCGCCGGAAAGTTCGCTCTCGGCACGAGCCGGGACCGAGCACGCCGGACGAGTCGCTGCGCGTCGGCGCTGCCGAACTCGTGCCGAGCCGCGACGATGACGCGCGCGTAGCGGCCGCTCGAGTCGACGTAAGGCGGCTCGCGTCCACTCACGACGAGCAGAACCTCCGGGTCGTTGAAGAGCTCGTCGGCGAGGCGCGAGATCGCCGTCCGCGCCGCGCCGTGGCTCGCGCGGCCGGACCCGCCCGTGTCGACGGCGATCTCGACCGGTAACGCGGCACCTGCGCCGACGCTTCGGCGAAGAAGCTCGTAGCCGCGTTCCGATTCGAGCGAGCTCGGGATCCCGGTGACCGATGTCGGCGTCAGCTCGAGAAACGACGTCGGCACGGCGGCGGCGACGAGGATCGCGACGCCGGCCAAGAGGAACACGAGCGGCCTGCGCATGATCGTCTCGGCGAGCTTCGACCAGAAGCTGTCGCTCTGAGCCGGCTTCGGCGGCCGGCCGCGGCGGAGCGCACGGCGGCCGACGAGGCCGAGCAGCGCCGGCTGCAGCGTCAGCGACGCCGCAACGGCAACCAGCGCAACGAGCGCGCCGCCGACACCCATCGACCGCACGAACGGCACCGGTACGAAGACGAGCAACGCCAGTCCGATCGCGACGGTGAACCCGGAGAAGACGATCGCGCGTCCAGCGGTCGTAGCCGTCCTGACGACGGCATTCTCGACCGACCCATCGCTCGCGAGCTCCTCGCGGAATCGGTGCACGACGAGGAGCGAGTAGTCGATCGCAAGGCCGATTCCGATCAGCTCGACGAGGTTCGTGACGTAGCTGACGACCGGGATCGCGTGCGCGATCGGCCACAGCAAGGCGAGTGTTCCGGCGATCGTTCCCGCCGCGAAGACGAATGGGACCGCGACGGCGAGCGACCACCCGAGGACGACGAGCAACGCGATCAAGGCGATCGGCAACGCGATCGCCTCGCCGCGCCGCAGGTCGCGCTCGAACACCGGGTCCAAATCGTGCTGGATGGCCGGTTGTCCCGTCACGTATGCACGAGCCTCGCCGCCGGCGGCGAGCGCACCGCGAAGAGCGGCCGTGTACCGCTTCGCGTGCGGAAGATCGAGGGTCGTCTCGACCTGCCCCCAGAGAATTCCGCCGCCGGACCGGAGCTCGCCCGGCCGCCCCGTCGGAACCGCGCGAGCGGCGTGCGCGAGACGGCGTTCCGTTGCTGCACGTGTTGTGCGATCGGATGGATGCTCAACGTCGAAGACGACGGTGAACGCGCCGTCGGGCCGGTCCCCGAAGTGATCGCTCAAGATGGCGCGCGCACGGTCCGAGTCGGTTCCGGGCACGGCGAACGAGTTCGCGAGGAGCGCCGGCAGCCGAAATGTTGCGACGACGCCTACGGCGACGACGACGAGCCAACCTGCCAAGACGAGTGAGCGGTGGCGGAGGACGCCTCGAACCCACCGCTCGAGCATTCGTGCAGCCTATGCGGACTGCGCGATGGCTCCGGGCTCGCCCGGCGGAAGGACGACACGGATGAACGGACGCGTCCGTTCGAACTCCGCCGCAGCCGCCGGTGTCAACGCGATCGCATCGAGTGCGAGGTCGAGCGCATCCAGCGTCGGGCGAATGACGTCGAGGTACGGATGCTCGCCCTCCGGGATCGGCAGCGAGGCGAGACGGGCGTGCGCCGACTCGAGCGCTCCCGGCCAGTGCGGCGCGGGCGTCGACGACCGGCCGTCGATCCGGGCCGCGAAGTGCTCGCGCGCGCTCGCATGCAACTCGAGCGTCAGCACGGCCACTTCCAGATCTGCGAAGACCTCGGCCACATGCTCGGCGCCCGGATGCCAGCGCTTCGGCCGCGGACAAACCGTCGCGAGCTGACGCAGGAGCTCGACGGCCTCGTTCGGATCGACCGGCGGAGTGGCCACGAACGCAACGTACGCCTGTCTCGGCTGCCGCGACTCGTGCCGCGTCCGCAGACGAAGTGCGGGATTCCACGGATGCTCGGGGTAGCTTTCCCGGCGATGTCCGCCGGGATCGAAGTGCTCACGGACGACGAGATCGATGCGTTCCTGGCGCGTCAGGTCGTCGGCCGCGTCGGCTGCCACGCCGACGGCGTCACCTATGTCGTGCCCGTGATCTACGCCTTTGCGGAGGGGTACGTGCACGTCTTCACCGTCGAAGGCCAGAAGGTCGAGATGATGCGCCGCAATCCGCACGTCTGCTTCGAGGTCGACGAGTACGACGCAGACGGTGCCGGCAGCTGGCGAAGCGTGATCGTCCAGGGTGAGTACGAGGAGCTCGACGGCGCCGACGCCGAGCGTGTCCTCCAGCTTCTCGGCGAGCGCTTCGCGAGCGGCGGCGACGGCGGACGCGAACGCCGCCCGCGTGGCGGAGGCCGCAGCGGCGTTGCGTTTCGGATCAAGGTCGCGACCGCGACCGGCCGCGCCGTGCGTCGATAGCCTCGCGGAGCTTTGAGCACGATCTTCGACAGCGCCACGGCGATCGAAGCGCGTGGCGACGGCGGCTATCGGGCCGACGTCCACCCGGGTTGGACGCACGGCGGAAAAGCGAACGGCGGCTACCTCCTGGCGATGATCGGACGCGCCGCCGTCGAGACAGTCGCCGCCGCAGGCGGAGATCATCCGCATCCGCTCGCGGTGAACGCGACCTACGTCTCGGCACCCGACGTCGGAGCGGTCGAACTCGACGCGGAGCTTCTCCGCGTCGGCCGGTCCGCAAGTCAGGCGCGCGTGCGCCTATCGCAAGCGGGCCGAACCTGCGTCGAGTCCGTCCTCACGCTCGGACGACTGCCGGCCGACGGCGACCCCCATTGGGAAGACGCGCCGCCGGTCGACGTGCCGCCGCTCGAGGAATGCGAGGGCGGCATTCGGACGACGCCGAGCGTCGAGGGCGACATGGAAGGCGCGATCGAGCGCAGGCTCGACCCTGCCACGGCCGGTTTCTTCGCCGGTGAGCCCACCGGCCGCGGCGAGTTTCGCGGGTGGCTGATCTTCAAAGGCCGCGACGCCGACCCGATCGCGCTCCTCTTCGCCGCCGACGGATATCCGCCCGCGACGCTGGATTTGGGTTCGACCGGGTGGGTACCCACTCTCGAGCTGACTGTGTACAACCGTGCTCTTCCGGCTCCAGGGCCGCTCCGGGTGCGCCAGCGCACACGCCTCGTTCAGCACGGACTATTCGACGAGGTGTGCGACGTTTGGGACAGCCGAGACCGGCTCGTCATGCAAGCGACGCAGCTCGCCGCCGTCCGTTTTCCCGACTCCGCAGGCCTGCGACGAGATGCGTAGAGTTCGCCGTCGGCGGATGAATAGCGTCTATACGCTTGCCGGCGTGGGAAAGGGGATTCGGCCGTGAGCGCCGCTGTCGAGGCGCCCCAGGTGGTCCCGGCGGTGGTCTCCAGGACCCCGATGCGCCTGTTCTGGGAGCGGTTCCGCCAGGACAAGGCGGCCCTTGTCGGCGGCGTCGTGATCATCGTGATGATCTTCCTCGCGATCTTCGGCGGCCCACTCGCCGTGAAGATCAGCGGGCACGGGCAGAACGAGGTCTACCAGTCGACGATGACGAACGACTTCGGCGAGCCGCTCGGCCCGAACAAGGACTTCTGGTTCGGTGCAGACGGAGAAGCACGCGACCTGTTCGTCCGCACGATGTACGGGATCCGTGCATCGCTGATCGTCGGACTGCTCGCTTCTGGAATCGCACTCATCTTTGGAACCGCCGTCGGCCTCATCGCCGGCTTCTTCGGAGGAGTCACGGATACGGCTCTGTCGCGCACCGGTGACGTGATGCTGTCGCTGCCAACGTTCTTGATCGCGGTGGGCGTGGCAGCTGCATGCGGCACGACGAAGGAGGGCTGCCTCCACGGCTTGATCAAACCCGGGTTGAGTCTCGTCGTCATGGTGGTCGCGTTCTTTTCGTGGGCGTACATCGCGCGACTCGTGCGCGGCTTCACGCTCTCCTTGCGAGAGAAGGACTTCGTCGAGGCGGCGCGCGCCGTGGGCGCCGGGTCGCCGCGGATCATCGGCCGCGAAGTCTTTCCGAACCTCGTCGGCCCGATGATCGTCTACGCGACGCTGCTGATTCCGCAGAGCATCTTGTTCGAGGCGGCGCTCTCGTATCTCGGCCTCGGGCTCCCGCCCGATCAAGCATCGCTCGGCCAGCTCCTCTCGGAGACGGCTGAGCTCTACAACGTCGCCTGGTGGATCACCGTCTTCCCGGGCATCTTCCTGATCGGGCTCGTCCTTGCGTTCAACCTGCTCGGAGACGGATTGAGCGACGCGCTCGACGTCCGTTCCGATCGCTGATTGGAGACAGTTGATCGATCAACTCGCTACAACGACATCCGCGCCGCGACAGGCCGGAGAAGGAGGACGAAGGTGAGAAGGAACGTGGGTGGTAGGCCCATTCTCGCCGCCGTGATCTTGGCGCTCGCGGTGAGCGTCGCGGCAGGATGCGGCGGCAGCTCGAAGGAGAGCTCGAGCGGCTCCAGCAGCGCGAACTCGGCGACGACCGGCGGCAAGTCGGGCGGCGTCTACCGCGTCGGCTGGGAGCAGTCGTTCGGCTTCACAAACAACTTCGACCCGACCGGCGAATACCTCGGCGATGCATTCGCGATCCTGTCGAACCTGACGACGCGAACGCTCGTCGGCTACAACCACGTCGAGGGACCGCCAGGAAACAAGCTCGTGCCCGACCTCGCAACGTCGGTGCCAACCGCAACGAACGGCGGCAAGACCTACACCTTCAAGCTCAAGGACGGCGTCAAGTTCGGCCCGCCGGTCAGCCGCGCGATCACGTCGAAGGACGTCTCATACGCGATGCACCGACTGGCGAACCCGAAGGACGGCGGCCAGTACGCCTTCTACTACAGCGTCATCAAGGGCTGGGACGACTTCGCGAGCGGCAAGGCGGAGACGATCTCCGGCATCACGACGCCGGACAAGAAGACGATCGTCTTCAACCTGACCGCTCCGACCGGCGACTTCCTCTACCGCATGTCGATGCCGGCGACCGGGCCGATTCCGGAAGAGGTCGCGAAGTGCTTCGAGGGTAAGCCCGGTAACTACGGCCGCGATCTCGTTTCCACCGGCCCCTACATGATCAAGGGCGCCGATCAGGTCAAGGCGAGCTGCCCGATGAAGCCGATGTCGGGTTACAACCCGCTGCGGCAGCTCGATCTCGTCCGCAATCCGGACTACGACGCGAAGACCGACAGCACGGACGCTCGCCAGAACCTGCCGGACGAGTTCCTCTTCACGATCGACGCGAACGCGGACGACATCTACAACCGCGTCAAGAACGGTGACCTCGACGACGAGGTCGCAACCGAGACGCCGAAGGTGATGCGTGAGTACACGACCGATCCGAACCTGAAGGACCGGCTGCACCAGTTCTCGGGTGACCGCACGTGGTACCTGCCGATGACCTTCACGCAGGCGCCGTTCGACGACATCCATATCCGCAAGGCGATGAACTGGATCATGGACAAGAACGGTCTGCGCAAGGGTTGGGGCGGTCCGACTGCCGGCGCGATCGCAACGCACATCGTCCCGGACGCGATGCTGAACGACGACATCAAGGGCTACGACCCGTACAAGACCCCGGGCGAAGCCGGTGACGTCGCAAAGGCGAAGGCAGAGGTGAAGCAGTCGAAGTACGACAGCAACAAGGACGGCATCTGCGACGCCTCTGCGTGCAAGGGGATCCTGATGGTCGCCGACGTGCGCAGCGTCGACACGCGGATGGTGCCCGTGATCCAGGCGAGCGCGAAGAAGATCGGCCTGACGTTCACGGTTCGCTCGATCAACGGCGCCTATCCGGTGATCCAGACCCCGAGCAAGAACATCCCGATCTCCGAGCGCCCGGGTTGGGGTAAGGACTACGCCGACCCGCTGACGTTCTTCCAGGCGCTCTTCACGGGCCCCGCGATCATCCCGTCGGGTAACACGAACTACTCGCTCGTGGGCCTCACGCCTGCGATCGCGAAGAAGGTCAACGTGACGGGCAACATCAACGGGATCCCGAGCGTCGACAACAAGTTCAACGCGTGCAACGTGAAGCCAGCGGGCGACGCTCGTACGACGTGCTGGGCGAACCTCGACAAGTACCTGATGGAGAACGTCGTGCCGTGGGTGCCGTACCTCTGGTCGTACGCCACGAACGTCACCGGTCCGAAGGTGACGCAGTGGTCCGCCGACCAGTTCTCCGGCAGCATCGGCTACGCACACGTGGCGGTCCGCTAACGAGAAGGAACATCGAAGGCCGGGGTGTCGAACGCGCCCCGGCCTTCACTTCCGAAGATGGCTCTCTACATCGCACGCCGGCTCTTGTGGACGATCGTCGTCGTCTTCTTCGTGCTGGCGCTCGTGTTCGCGATCTTCTATTGGCTGCCGGCGGGCGATCCAGCCGTTCGCTTCGCCGGAAAGCAGCCGACACCGGCGCTGCTGGACGAGATCCGACACCGGCTCGGCCTCGACAAACCGCTGATCGAGCAGTTCGGCATCTTCGTGAAGAACTTCTTCACCGGTGACGAATACGGCTGGCCCGGCCTCGGCCAGTCGTACCAGAACCAAGTCAGCGTCAAGAGCCTGCTCACGGATGCCGCACCGCGCACGTTGTGGCTGATCGCCGGCGCAGCCGTGATCTGGCTCGCCGTGGGAATCCCGATCGGCATTCTTTCCGCGGTCAGACGGCGATCGTTCGCCGATCGCGCGGCCATGGGCTTTGCGCTCTTCGGAATCTCCGCGCCGGTCTTCTGGCTCGGCCCGATGGCGCTTTGGATCATCTGGTACGAGATGGGCCTGACCGGCGGCTCCGGCTACGTCGGGATCACCGAAAGCGTCAGCGGCTTCTTCTCGCACATGATCTTGCCCTGGATCGTCCTCGCGCTTCTCTACGCCGCGTACTACGCGCGGATGGTGCGGCGAAACTTGCTCGAGACGCTCGGTGAGGACTACATCCGAACTGCGCGCGCGAAAGGGCTGAGCGAGCGAAACGTCCTCTACCGCCACGCGCTGCGCGCGAGTCTCACCGGCGTGATCACGCTCCTCGGTCTCGATCTGGCACTGCTCGTCGGCGGCGCGGTGATCACCGAGAGCGTGTTCAACCTCCAAGGCTTGGGATACCTCGCGATTCAAGGAGCGAAGCAGCAGGATCTTCCGACCGTGATCGGGGTGACGATGCTCACGGCGCTTGCGGTCGCGATCGCGAACCTCGTCGTCGACATCGTCTACGCGTTTCTCGATCCGCGGGTCCGGTACGCGTGAGCGACGCGCGGCCCGTCCTCCTGGACGTTCGGAACCTGAACGTGCGGTTCCCGACGCCCGACGGCGTCGTCCAAGCCGTCACCGACGTCTCGTACACGCTTCGCCGCGGCGAGACGCTCGGCATCGTCGGCGAGTCCGGCTCCGGCAAGAGCGTCTCGAACCTCGCGGTGATGGGACTCCTGAACCCGAAGCGCACGAAGCTCTCTGGTGAAGTGATGTTCGAGGGGAAGGACCTCTTGAAGCTCTCCCAAAACCGGTTGCGCGCGATTCGCGGCAAGGAGATCGCGATGATCTTCCAGGATCCGTTCGCGTCCTTGCATCCGATGTACCGCGTGGGTGATCAGCTCGCCGAGGCGTACCGCACCCACGTCAACGCGTCGGGCGACGAGGCTCAAAGGCGTGCCGTGGATCTCCTCGACCGCGTGGGCATTCCGAACGCGCCGTCCCGCGCGCGCGACTACCCCCACCAGTTCTCGGGCGGCATGCGTCAGCGCGCGATGATCGCGATGGCGCTCGTGCACAACCCGTCGGTGCTGATCGCGGACGAGCCGACGACTGCGCTCGACGTGACCGTGCAGGCGCAGATCCTCGAGCTGATCGACAGCGTCAAGCGAGATTTCGACATCGGCGTCATCCTGATCACGCACGACCTCGGCGTCGTGTCGGAGACTGCGGACAGCGTGATGGTGATGTACGCAGGTCGTGTGCGCGAGTACGGCACGAAGCACGAGATCTTCAACCTCGCGCAGGATCCGTACACCTGGGGACTGCTCGAGTCCATGCCGACGGTCGAGTCACGCCTCGACCGGCTCGTGCCCATCGAAGGCTCGCCGCCTTCGCTGCTGGCTCCGCCGCCCGGCTGCCCGTTCCATCCGCGCTGTCGCTACCGCTTCGAGCCGTGCGACAAGGAGGTGCCGCCGCTCCGCGCACCCGCTCCTGAAGCGCATCTCGACTCGTGCCATCTGCCGTGGGAGCGCAAGCGCGAGATCTGGCAGGGGCGCGTCAGCGAAGAGCTGGAGGCGCGCACATGAGCGTGAACGGCGACGCGCTCGTCGAGGTCGAGCACCTGACGAAGCGGTTCCCGGTGAAGCACGGCGTGTTCGCTCGCACGCACGGCGAAGTGCACGCAGTCGAAGACGTGTCGTTCACCGTTCGCCGCGGCGAGACCCTCGGAATCGTCGGCGAGTCGGGCTGCGGGAAGTCGACGACGGCTCGTTTGATCTTGCGACTCCTCAAGCCGACGGCCGGGACGATCCGGTTCGACGGACACGACATCTCGCAGCTCGGCCAGCGCCATCTGCGTCCGTTGCGGCGGGAGATGCAGATGATCTTCCAGGATCCCTATTCGTCGCTGAACCCGCGGAAGATGGTCGGCCAGATCGTCGCGGAGCCGTTCCGCATTCACGGCGAGACGAAGGACGTTCGCAGGCGGGTCGGCGACCTGCTCGCGCGCGTGGGTCTCAGCCCCGAGCATTACAACCGGTATCCGCACGAGTTCTCGGGCGGGCAGCGGCAGCGCATCGGCGTTGCGCGCGCACTCGCGTTGCAACCGAAGCTGATCGTGTGCGACGAGCCGGTCTCCGCGCTCGACGTCTCGATTCAGGCGCAGATCTTGAACCTTTTGCAAGACCTCCAAGAGGAGTTCGACCTCACGTACGTCTTCATCTCGCACGACCTGTCGGTGATCCGGCAGATCTGCGACCGAATCGTGGTCATGTACCTCGGGCGCGTCGTCGAGATCGGCGATGCCGAAGCGATCTACAACCAGCCGCGCCATCCGTACACCGGCGCGCTGCTGTCGGCGGTTCCGCGACTCGGCGAAGGTGCCGAGAACCGACGCCGCATCGTGTTGCGCGGCGACCTGCCGTCACCGGTCGACCCGCCGCCGGCGTGCATCTTCCACACGCGTTGTCCTCGGATGCAGCCGGGCCACTGCGACGTCGAAGCGCCACAGCTGCAGCCGTTCGGCGGTGGACTCTATGAGGCCGCGTGCCACTACCCGCTCGAGCGCTGGCCGATGACAGACGAAGAGATCCGCATGGTCGGCGCCGCGGCCGACGCTTCAGCCGCGGGCTAGTCGGACGCTTCAGTCGCTGGCTGCAGCTCGGATTCGAGTGCAGCAGTGTCCTCGCGGAATCGGAACGCGAGCACGCCGACGACGAGGAGCAGAACCTCGACCGCCGTGATTGCTACCCGGTTCAGCACAGTGGTGCCAAGCGCGATGTCCTTCGTCGTCAGCGTCGCGAGGAGTCCGTACATCGCGC
>JBKPRX010000131.1:0-6549 GCA_046734795.1 Actinomycetota bacterium | reverse complement strand
GCGCACGACCGTCTGCTCTCGTCGAGGCGGAGGTTGCAGCTTCGTCATCAGCACTGCCGGCGACCCCGCTGTCGTCGGCAGCTCGGGGGGATCACGGATCGGCCTCACTGCTCTAGAAAGTCATAGAGAACGCGCGCCGGCCGCCGCTCACCCGAACGGGATGACCGCGCGAGCACTCTCTGCGATTCGGGCGCGCAAGCCGTTCACCCAGGTGAAATTACCTCCGCACGGGGCGCCTTCACCTACCGACCTACGAGACTCCGCAGACGACCGAGCATCGGCGACAACTCGGACGCCTTCACGTGCGGCGTGGTCGAGAAGAAGATGTCACTCGTGCACCGGATTTTCACCAAGCGAACTGTTACAGCCGGTGAACATTGACGAGGTAGAGCCGTTCCGAGCACCGTGAGCAACGTGAGCGCACAGAACGGCGAGACGTCGGAGGCTCCGGCGCGCGCCGGGCTCGTGCTCGCGGCACTGATCATCGTCGCCGGCGTCGCCAACCTGAATCTCTCCGTCGCGAACGTCGCGCTGCCGGATATCGGCAAGCACTTCGACTCGTCGCAGACGATGCTCGACCTGATCGCGGTCGGTTACTCGCTCGGTCTTGCGTGCTCGGTGCTCTGGCTGGGCGCGCTCGGCGACCGGTACGGGCGCAAGTCGATGCTCCTTCTCGGAACAGCGCTCGCGATCCCGATGTCGTTGCTCGCCGCGTACGCGCCATCCGACGTGGTGCTGTTCATCGCGCGGCTCGGTGGCGGCTTCGCGGCCGGCATGGCGTATCCGACGACGCTCGCGTTGATCACCGCCCTCTGGGCCGGGCCGGGACGCACGAAGTCGATCGCACTCTGGTCTGCACTCGGTGGAGCGATCGCGTCGCTGGGCCCCCTCTGCTCGGGATTCTTGTTGGAGCACTTCTACTGGGGCTCGGTGTTCCTGATCACGCTGCCGCTCGCGGTCGTGGCGATCCTGATGGCCTGGCGACTCGTGCCGGCGCACGTCAACGAGTCGACGGAGCGGGTCGACAACCTCGGCGGCGTTCTCTCGCTCGCCCTCGTCGGCGCATTGATCCTCTCGATCAACTTCGCTCCGGTTCCGGACAAAGGCGAGCTGACGCTCATCCTCGCCGCGATCGCACTCGCCGCGCTCGTCGCCTTCTACTTCCGCCAGCGCCGCGCGCCGAACCCGCTCTACGACTTGGAGGTCGCCGCGCGGCGCACCTTCTGGGTTGCCGCCTGCGCGGGGATCATCGTCTTCGGCTCCCTGATGGGTGCGGCGTTCATCAGCCAGCAATACCTGCAGAACGTGCTCGGCTATTCGACGCTCGAAGCCGGGGCAGCGTTCCTGCCCGCGATCGTCTTCATGGTGCTCGTCGCGCCTCGGTCGGCGAAGCTCGTGGAGGCGCGCGGCGCCCGGTTCACGTTGCTCTGCGGCTACGTGTTTCTGTTGCTCGCATTCGCGACGATGTTGCTTGCCTGGAAGGCTGACACGTCCTACTGGGTGATCGCGATCGCCTACGCGTTGATCGGCGTCGGCGTCGGCTTCGCCGGGACGCCGGCGTCGCACTCGCTCACGAGCTCGGTTCCGGTCCGCCGCGCCGGGATGGCATCCGGAACGGCCGATCTCCAACGAGATCTCGGCGGCGCGATCATGCAGTCGATCTTCGGCGCGCTCCTCACCGCCGGTTATGCGACGGCGGCGGGCGCGCTGATCACGAACTCGGGAAAGAGCGTCAGCACGAGCACGCAGGCCGAGCTGACGAAGTCATTCGCGAGCGCCGCCGATACCGCGTCGCGCTATCCGGCGTCGGTGCAGGACAACATTGTCGCCGGCGCAAAGACGGCTTTCCTCCAGGGCGATCAGTGGGCGTACACGGCCGGGCTCGTCGCGGTCTTCCTCGGCGCGGTTCTCGTGTACTTCGTTTTCCCGAAGCAGCAGGAGGAGGAGCAGCTGCTCGCACGTTTCAACGCCGAAGATGCGGCACCCGAAGGACGACCGCAGATCCCCGAGCCGGTCGACGCAGGTCTCGCCGCGCCGACCAGCCCAGCGTAAGCGCGGTTACTTCACCGAGCGGCGGCCGCTACGTGCGCGGGCCGGTCCACTTCCAACCGCTCGGAGCCGGAAGCGGCGCGGCGCTGACTTCCTCGGCGTAGCCGTTGCTGTCCCACGTCCAGCCTGCAAGCTTCATGGTCGAGTTGGCGCCGAGGGCCAAGGCGGTTGCAAGCACCAGCAGCGCGAAGAGCACGAGCAGTGTGATCCGGCGTTTCATGTTTCCTCCTCAAACAGCCTTTGGAATGTCGACGGTGAACGTGGTGCCTTGGTCGGGGTTCGGGACGCATGCGATCTCGCCGCCCATTTCGCGCACGAGCTCGCGACAGATGTAGAGGCCGAGGCCGGTGCCGCCGATGCCGCGCGTCATCTGGGGATCGAGCCGAGTGAACTTGTCGAAGATCCGTTCGCACGCTTCGGCGGGAACGCCGATTCCTTCGTCCTTGACGATGAAGCGCACGGTGTCTCTTGTGTCGTCAGCGTCGATCTCGACGACGCCGCCGTTCGGCGAGTACTTGACGGCGTTCTCGACGAGATTTGTGAGAACGCGCTCCATGTCTTCGGACCGCGCCGTGATCCGGTGCAGCTCGTCTGCGTTTCGCGTCACGACCGCGACGCCTGCGGGAGCGTTCGCCGCAGCCGATGCCGCCACGGCCGCGATGATCGGCGCGGGATCGACGGCATCACTTGCCGCTGCCGCACGCCGTGCTCCGAGCCTGCTCGCCCAGAGCACATCCTCGACGAGCTTCGCGAGCCGGGTCGCTTCCTGGCGGATGACGACGAACAGACGCTCTCGCGCCTCGGGCGCCAACGTCTGCCGCTGAAGCGTCTCGACGCCGCCGTAGACGGTCGCGAGCGGCGTTCGCAGCTCGTGCGAGACGACGGCGATGAAGTCGTCCTTCAACCGATCGAGCTCTCGCTGGCGCTCGATCGCGTTGTGCAGCGAGCGCTGGTACATCGCGATCGCGACGAGCGGCGGGAGAAGCAGGAGGGCGACGGCGATCGACTGCTGCCAGAGCTCGACGAGAATCGCCGTCGTCGAGGCCATCACGACGAGAGGCAGGAGCGTCGCCAGCACAAGGTTGCGAAGAATTCCGAGATACGCCTCGTTGCGCGACGCGGCGATCACAGCGGCGAGCAAGCCGATGTCGACCGCGTAGAACGCCGCTGCAGCAACGACCGTGACGAGTGCGCCGGAGCGTGTCGTCGATCCGACGAGTCCGGCTGCGGCGCCGGCGAGCGCGTAGAGGCCCGTGTTGAACGCGGCCTGCACGGCGGGCTTCCGGCGCCAAGCCTCGACTCCGACCATCGTCAGGACGCCGACGAGCGTCGCGACCGGCCACCCGTAGAGCACCGCCGCCGCGACGATGAAGATCGTCGCCAACGACGTCGCGCCCGCGCTCGCGCGTCCAACCGGAACCGGAAACGCCTCGGACGCCGTCGCCGCCGCCAAAAGCAGCGCACTACCGCCGAGCGCAGCCGGCGAGAGCTCCGAAAGGCGGGTCGCCGCACCGATCGCGGCAACCGCGCCGCCGCCGACGACGAGGACGACGATCCCGTTCAGCTTCGGCGTCGCGACGAGCCGCGACAAGGCAAAACGGCGAATCTCGGAGCGGCGGATACGAGTTGCGAGTTCCAAGGCGGCGATCTGCGCGAACAGCAGACGCCACTACATTTCCGCGGCGCAGAGCCTGCCGCCACCCCCGAACGAGGGATTAGAAGGGAACGAGCGGCCCGATCGACGTAAGGGAACCGCACACCCGGGAAGTAGGTCCGGCGGCGCAACTGCGCTTCGATCGTTCGGCGACCGGCATAGTCGCGTTATGTCTGTGCCGCCGACTCGCAGCGACCTCGAGGAGACCACGAGGCGGTTGCTCGAGCGTTACGCCGCAGCGTGGGCCGACGGAGATGTGCAAGCCGTGACGGCTTGCTACCACGACGAGTTCACGGTGCACTGGTTCGGTCGCAACTCGCTCTCCGGTGACCACTCCGGAAAGGCGGCTGTGCTCGAGGCGCTCGCCGAGTTCCGGCGGCGCACGGAAAGGCGACCGCCGAAGATCGTCGCAGTGGCCGCAGGGGCCGAGCGCGGGGCGATCGTCGCGCGTGAGCGCCTCGGCCCAGACGACGACCCGGTCGAGCTCGAACGCGTTCTCGTCTTTTCGTTCCGCGACGACCTGCTCCACGAGTGCTGGGTCTACGACGCCGACCCGGAGCAGATCGATCGCCTTGTCGATCGGGAGTGAGGCCCGCGCATCCGGCTACGCAGGCGAGGTCCACGCCGCGCGCAAAGCCTTCAAGAGCGACGGGTACACGACGAACCGTCGAAAGGGCTCGATCGCGGCCATATAGAACGGCGTGAAGCGCGAGACGTTCTCGACGTAGATCGCCCAGTAGAGTCGCCAGCCGCCGGGTCTGCGGACGAGCGCGAGACAGCTGAACGCGTGCACCGTTGCGTTCTCGAGCTCGCCGAGCATCTCGTACGGAAACTGGTAGAGCACGCGCACGGCGCCGGACTCTTTGCCGACAGGCACGACCGACCGTTCGCGTTGGTCGTCGGTCAAGCGACTCGCGTAGCGCGGCTCGTCCATGCGTCGCTCGTCCTTCGGTTCGTCCCAATGCAGGAGGCGGCCGACGAACCTGCGCACCGCAACGAGCGCCGCCACTCCCGCGGGCGGGCGGCGACGGCCGTGCTCCATGAGCCGCAGGACGTCAGCGAGCGTACGTTCCTCGCCGCCCGGTAGGTCGACTGCGCAAACGTCGCGCAGTGGAACGTCCTTCAGGAGCGCGTGCGCCTCGATGTCGAGCGCGAGGAACTCGTCGTGCGGGACGCGGACGCCGCTCATCAAATCGTCAGGATCGCGCGACCTGCGTAGGCACCGCGCTCGAGCTCGCCGAAGATCTCGTGCAGGTCGTCGAGCGTGCCCGTGCGGCCGACGTGCGTGCGCACTTTGCCGTCGGCCGCGAGCTCTACGAGCTCGCGCATGTCCTCGACGGTGCCGACCGCAGACGCGATCACGGTCGCGTCCTTGCGCAAGAGGTCGAGCGGGCCGATGCCGAGCGCTCCTTCGCTCGCCGCCGGCATGCCGACTGAGACGAACAGTCCGCCGCGTCGCAGCAGCTCGAAGCCGAGCTCGAAGCCTGCGATCCGCGCGGCAAAGACGATGCTTGCGCGAGCGCCGTCAAACTCCGCCCTCGTGCGCTCGAGCGCTTCGCCCACGTCATATGCGGCCGCCGCGCCAAGCGACCGAACGAATTCGATCCGCTCGTCCCCCACGTCGACGCCGATCACCTTGTAGCCGAACGCGTTCGCGATCTGGACTGCGTAGTGACCCAACCCGCCCGCAGCACCGACGATCGCGATCGGCTTTCCAGGCAGGACGCCGAACTGCTGCAGCTTCTTCACTGCCGCGTACGCAGTGAGCCCGCCGCAGGCGAGGGAGACCTCTTCGTCGCCGATCGAGTCCGGCAGCTTCACGAGCGCGCGCGCCCAGATGCGAATGTATTCGGCGAACGTTCCGAACGCGCCTCTCGCCTCGGCGCACAGCCGCGGCTTGCCGGCGAGGCAGTACTCGCACGCGCCGCACCAGTACGCGCCGCCCATGCCGCCGAGGCCGAGGATCACGCGGTCGCCGACCTGCACGAGCTTCTCTGCTCCGGCTCCGACTCGCTCGACGACGCCGATCCCTTCGTGACCGAGCGGCATAACCGGTGGCGTGAGAGCAGGCCAGTCGCCTTTGACGAGATGGAGATCGGAATGACAGACGCCCGCGGCGGTGAGCCTGACGACCGCCTCGTCCGCGCCCGGCTCCGGCATCGGGACGTCGCGGACGTCGAAGCTTCCGTTCTCGAGAATCGCCGCGCGCACGAGGTGGAGTTAAGCACGCGGTCACGATCGACCTTTGCCCCTTGGTGCGCGGCCCGAGCGCGCCCCTACCGCACAACCGGAGATCGCGCAGGTACAAAGGCAGGGTGAGCTCGGAAGCCGCCTGCACGCATCTCGACCAGATCTCGATCACCGAGCTGCCCGAACCGATCGCAGGTTGCGAGGAGTGCCTGAAGACGGGGAGCCGCTGGCTGCACCTTCGGATGTGCGAGACCTGCGGAAAGATCGGCTGCTGCGACTCGTCGCCGAACCGCCACGCCTCGAAGCACGCGCGTGAAGAAGGCCATCCCATCGCCCGGTCCGCGGAGCGGGGCGAAGAGTGGAGCTGGTGCTACGTGGACGAGGTCGCCTTCGTCGTGACGCAGTAGCGCTGTGACACGGCGACAGCGGCTCACCCTCGTCGCAGCGATTGTCGGGTCTGGTGTCGCGGCGATCGACAGCACGATCGTCAACGTCGCCTTGCCGGCGATCGAGCATGACCTCGGCGGTGGGCTCTCGGCGCAGCAGTGGGTCGCGAACGCGTACGCGCTCGCGACCGGCTCGTTGATCTTGGTCGGCGGCTCGCTCGGCGACATCTACGGCGAGCGCCGCGTGTTCGCGATCGGACTCGCCGGGTT